>NZ_JBFUHH010000039.1:0-36282 GCF_056402495.1 Microvirga sp. P4_A5
GATCCGTACCGAAGATGCCCGTGAGATAGGAGCCGATGAAGAACACGATCACGGCGGGCGTGAGCACGAACTCGATGTTTTCCGCGATGCCCGTGACGTAGCCCGCCCAGGGGCCCATCGAAGTGCGCGCGAACGAGTAGGCCCCCCCGGTATGCGGCAGCGCCGGCGACATCTCGGCCAGCGAGAAAGTCAGCCCGAGATACATGATGGCGATGATGATGGTCGCGAAGAACATCGAGCCGAAGCCCTGCGACAATCCGAGATTCCAGCCCGAATAATGGCCGGAGATGACCGCCCCGACGCCGAGCGCCCAGAGCGACCAGACGCGTGCGTAGCGCTTCAGGCGTCGTGCTTCGAAATAGGTTTCGTCTACTGTCGTATAGGTGATGCCCGCGGCGCCTTGCGCGCTTGCGGGCGGGGCGTGAACCCCGGTCTGCGATGATCCAACCGACATGAAAAGTCCTCCACGAGATCGTCTGTTCAAAGCCACGGCGCACCCTGCGCCATGACCGCTGTCACTGCCTCGGCACCCCGTCCCTCAACAGGGGTGCGAGACGATTCGCCCACGATGCCTGTCCGTCTTCTGCGCGGATCAGGTCATTGCGGATTTCGATCATCAGCGGCGCCAATCCGCGCCGCACTGCGTGCCGGTCGAGGGTGTGGAACACCCGGTCGGCCGGCGAATAAGGTTGGTTCATGCCAATCTGAAGCGAGGGGTCGCGCTTCAGCCCCGCTTCGACCGCGCGGGCGAAGCGCTCGTCTTCGTCGAAGATGAGACCGATCTCCCAGGGCCGCGGCACGTCTCGATAGATCGGCGTGAACGAATGTATGGACACGACCGCGTGAAGCTTGCCGGCCGCGCGGCGGCTGTCCGAAAAAGCATCGAGCGCGTCGTGGAAAGCCGCATAAACCTCCTGCGCGCGGTGTGCGCGCTCTGCGGGGTCGAGGTCACGATTGCCCGGGATCGGCGTGCGTTCGCTGAGAATAGGGATGGAATCGGGAGCCGCGATATCCCGGTTTAGATCGAGAACGAGCCGCGACACCGTCGCGTGGACCAGTGGCGCATCGAGTGCGCGCGACAGGTGACGCGCCACGCCGAGCGCTCCCGGATCCCACGCGATGTGGCTTTCGCACTCCGCCGGGCCGAGACCGAGGTCCCCGTAGCGCGCGGGAATCGCCTTGGACGCGTGCTCGCAAATCAACAGAATCGGGGATTGGCCCTCCGGGTTTTCAACCCGAGCGACCGGCTCCCTGGTCTGGCGACTTTGCTCCGCCATGCGATCTTCCCTCGATTGCCCGGGTCAGTAACGCGTCTTGAACGTACGGTACGTAAGTAATTATTTTTCTTATTCTGGAATTTTTGATACAGCTTTTCAGATCCGTCAAGGATGGCTGTGGAAAGAACCGGTATGAGCGAGAGCGTGCGGAACAGGCCTGCCGATGGGTCGAGCCTTGCGGAGCGCATCCGGAACGACATGCAGTCCTTCACGCCCAGTGAAAAGCGGGCCGCTCACGTTCTTCTGAGCCACTATCCGTTTGCAGGGCTGGATACGGTGGCGGAATTCGCCGCCCGCGCCGGCATCTCGTCCCCATCCGTCCTGCGCTTCGTCACCCGCCTCGGGTTCGGCGGCTTTCCGGATTTTCAACGTCACCTGCGGGAGGAGCTGGAGGCGCAATTTTTGTCGCCGCTGGCAAAGGCGGGACCGTCTGAACGCGGCCAGGGCGCCCCTGCCCTTGCGTCATTTGTCGACGCCGTGGTGGGAAACCTTCGCGCGACGGTGGACAACATCGCGCCGGCGGAGTTCGAATCGGTGGTGGCCCTTTTGGGCGACCAGCGCCGGCATTTGCATTTCACGGGCGGCCGCTTCACGGGTGCGCTGGCACGCTATGCCGAGAGTCATTTTCGCATCGTTCGCAGCCATGTGGATCTCATCGATTCCCAGCCGGCCCATTGGCGGGACCGCATGATCGAGATCGGCCGCAAAGACGTGGTGGTGGCATTCGATATTCGCCGCTACCAGGAAGACGTGATCGCCCTCTGCGAAACCGCCGCCAGGCAGGGCGCCACCGTGGTGCTGCTCACGGATCCATGGCTCTCCCCCATCGCCCGCGTTGCGAGCCACGTGCTGCCGGCCCATGTGGCGGCGCCGTCGAACTGGGATTCCTCCGCCGGGTTGCTGCTCCTGACCGAAGCCCTGATTGCTGCGGTCACGAAACGCCTCTGGGCCACCGCGAAGCCGCGCATGGAAGCGGTCGAACGATTGCGGGAGAAACCTTAGGACCTGTCAGAGCTTTTCGGCGGGTCGCTCCGCTGCAGCCACGTCACCACGAAGGGGATGAGGAGAGCGATCCCGATAAACCGCACCAGATGGTGAATTCCCACATAGAGGGGATCGAGACCGAGAATTAGCGCCAGCATGGTCATCGCCTCGAGCCCACCGGGCGCGAACGCGATGAGGCTGTCGGCGAAGGTGACGCCCGAGACCGAGGAGGCCAGCACCGCGAAAAACGACGCGATGCTCATACCGATCACAAATGAGGACAAACCCGCCACGAGCGCCGGGCGGATGGCGGCAGGGTCGAGATCGCGGAAACGTTCCGAGATGAAGATCCCGATCAGAACCAATCCCGCCGTCGCAAGGATCGGCGGCATGACGCCGGCGGCCATTTCAGTCGCATGACCGAGCGTGCTGATCAGCACGGCTCCCAGCAGGATCGGCGCCGCGATCCTGAGGCGCTTCAACACGGTTCCGACGGCAAGTCCGATGAGGAGGATAAGACCCATCGAGGTCGCGCTTTCCACCGGCAATCCCTCGCCGATCAGCCCGCCCGAATTCACCCCGCTGCCCGACGCCACGACGGCACTCGGCAGCAGTGCGATCAACGTGAACAGCCGAAGATTTTGAGCGATGGCGATCGGACCGACGGCTGCGTTGCGATCGGCCGCGACCGCCATCACGGTGGACAGGGCCCCCGGAACGGATGCGAGGACCGCGTCGTCCCGGCGCCAACCCGACACGCGCATGAGCCAGAAAGCGGAGCCTGCCGTGATCCCGACCACGCCGATTACGAGGAGGATGAGGCTTGCAGGATAGCGCGAGACGGCGGCGATGGCCTCAGGGGTTACGGCCGCCCCCATGGTTGCGCCGGACAACAGCATCGCCAGATCCGCGAGGGCCTTCGGCATGAGCACCGCCCAGCCGGTCAGACCCCACAGCGTCACCGCGATGGCCGAACCGGACAGCCACGCGGCCGGAATTCCCAGGACGTGGAAAAGCAGCCCGCCCAGAACCGCAACCAGGATTTGGGCAAGGTGCGCCGCGACGAGCTGCGGCGACAAACGGGCCTTGCGGCGCATGGCCGGCGGCGCGTCCGGGAGGGGCTCGATGTCGGCGGGCGCATCCGGCCTGCGCGCCCGCAGCAGCGTATCGTCGAAGTCGTTCAGCGCACGAGTCCCGGGAGGGCGGCGTTGATGCGCGCCACGGCATCCTCGAGAATTTGTGGATTGCGCGCATAGCACAGGCGTAGATAGCCCTCGCCGCTCTCGCCGAACGCGGTGCCGGGGGCGAGCCCCACATTGGCCTCGTCGATCAGGCGGGTGGCAATCTCCTGCGAACTCTTCGCACCTTTGACTTTCAGGAATGCGTAGAAGGCGCCGCTCGGGGGCGGCAGGTCGACCAGTCCCGATTCCGTCAGCCGGTTGACGATCTCGCGACCCTGCCGCGCCCGATCAATCTGATGCGCCACGAAGGCCTCACCTTCGTCGAGGGCCACGACACCGCCCCGCTGCACGAAGACCGGCGTGCCGGAATTCTGATACTGGATCAGGTTCTCGATCACCTGCCCGAGCGCCGGAGAGGCCTCGAGCCATCCAAGGCGCCAGCCGGTCATCGCCCAGTTCTTGGAGAAGGTCTGCACGAAGAGCACGCGGTCTTCTGGGGTCATCACATCGCGGAATGACGGCGTCCGGCCATCGATCGTGAGCGCCGGATCGTATACGAAGCGGCTGTAGATCTCATCGGCGATGATCCAGAGGTCATGGCGGCGTGCCATATCGAGGACCGCGCGAAGGTCCGCGTGGCTTGCCGTCCAGCCCGTGGGATTGGCCGGCGAGTTGATCACGAAGGCGCGGCTGCGGGGCGTGATCGCCTGTTCGAGCCGCTCCATGTCCAGGGACCACCCGGTCGGGCCGAAATTCATCGGTACGCCGACGGCGCGCGCGCCCGACACCGTGATGGCGCCGGCGAAATTGGGCCAGGCGGGCGTCGGGATCAGCACTTCATCGCCGGTGCCCGCCACCATCCGGACGGCGATCTGCGCCGCGGGCATTCCGCCTGAGGTCACGAAGAAGCGTTCGGGATCCGCGGGTTTGCCGTAGACCCGCTCATGGTAGCGGGCGATGGCCTGCCGCAATTCGGGGATGCCGCGCTGATAGGTGTAGAACGTCTCGCCTGCCGCCAGAGAGCGGGCGGCGGCATCGCAGATGAATGACGGGGTCGGCAGGTCGCCCTCGCCGACCCAGAGTGGGATCAGCCCCTCGCGGTTGCGTCCATAATTGAAGACGTCGACGATACCGCTCGTCGGCGCCTGCTCGGCCTCGCGGCGCAGGTGCAGCGGGGACGGGATCGGCATGGTCACATTCATCGGACATTCCTCAAACAGGCCGGCTGGAGCCTGTTTAAGCCAAACCGCGCTGCGATATCCATCAAAAGAATAGCCGCAAATTATCGCGGATCGTGATCGGTCAGGCGGTCCGACCAGTCTTCAGAAGGTCGCGTATCTCGGTGAGAAGTTTCACGTCCGCGGCGATTTCCGCCGGCTTGTCGGCGGTGCCCGTCTTCGCATCTTCCTTCCGCTTCATCCTGTTGATGGCCTTGACGACCAGAAACAACACCCAGGCGATGATCAGGAAGTTGAGGGCGACCGTGAAGAAATTGCCCCAGGCCAGCACCGCGCCCTGGGCCTTTGCCTGTTCGAGGGACGTCGCGGTGACATTCGCCGAGAGCGGGAAGTAGTAGTTTGAGAAATCGAGACCGCCCGTGACCGCGCCGATGATCGGCATGAACACGTCGCTGACGAGCGAGTCGACGATCTTCCCGAACGCGGCCCCGATGATCACGCCGATGGCGAGATCCATAACGTTGCCTCGCATGGCGAATTGTTTGAATTCGTTCAGCACTGTCGAGCCCTTCCCAGCTTTGGCGAAGTTCGTATGCTGAACCATATTCCCGCTGCGTCAAGCTTCGCGGCTTGCCAGCAGATCCTCGAGGTCGAGACGTTTGGTGTACATCTGCAAGGACCCGTCGCCCGCCTTCGGCCAATCCGCCTGCGGTCGGTCCCAGTAGAGTTCGACCCCGTTCTGATCCGGATCACGCAGATAGAGCGCTTCGCTCACTCCATGGTCGCTCGCGCCATCGAGCGGAATTCCGGCCTCGGCCAGGCGGACGACCGCGTCGGCCAGCGCCGCGCGGGTGGGGTAGAGAATGGCCAGATGGTAAAGGCCCGTCGCGCCGGCGGGTGGCGGCGAGCCGCCTTGGCTCTCCCAAGTGTTGAGGCCGATATGGTGATGGTACCCGCCGGCCGAGATGAAGGCCGCCTGAGTGCCGAAGCGCTGCATGAGCGTGAACCCGAGCACACCGCAATAGAAAGCGAGCGCGCGGTCGAGATCGGCCACCTTCAGGTGGACATGGCCGATCGCCACGCCTGGATCGATAGGACGCTGCGCCGGCTGCCCGGCGGAGGTCCTGGAAGCGGGAGTCGAAATCATGTGCCGTCCTCTTTATGCCGAGCGGGCGGAAAGCGGAGCGAGTTTGCCCGATCCGCTGCGGATCGCATAGGCGCCATCGCCGAGCAGCGCCTGCGCCACGAGGGCGACGATCCAGAGCGCCAGATATTCCCAGCCGCCGTTGGGATTGGTGAAAAAGAATCCGGCCGGACCGTGCACGGTCACGAGGGCTCCGAGAAGGATCGGCACGAGGGCAAGCGCGACCCACCGGGTATGGAAACCGACGATCAGGGCAAGTCCGCCGACGAGTTCGGCCAAGATCGTCACATAGGCCAGAGCTGGCGGAAGGCCGAGCGACCCGAAGAACTGGGCAGCGCCCGCAGGGGTAAAGACGAAAACCTTGAGCCCGGCATGGGCCAGGAACAGAACGCCGAGCGTCACTCGAAGGATGAGCGCGGCATAGGGAGCGGAACGGGTATCGATCATGGGAACCTCCTCAATTGTGAAAAGACATGTGATCTCAAACTTTCATTATGATAATCCTCGGATCGGAATATCAGTTCACACCAGGGGAATGAGATATGCTTGACCGCGTGACCGGCATGCAGGTGTTTGTGCGGGTCGCGACGCTCGGGAGTTTCTCGGCGGCCGCGCGGGCGCTCAATCTGTCCCAGACCATGGTCACCAAGCATGTGGCGGCGCTGGAGACCCGCCTCGGGATCAAGCTGCTCCATCGCTCGACCCGCAAGCTGGTGCTGACCGAAGGCGGTCGCAGTTTCCTCGCCGCGAGCGAACGCATTCTGGCGGATATCGAAGAGGCCGAAGCCTCGGCGAGCCTCGAGCGGGTCGAACCGCGGGGCACGCTACGCCTCAACGTCCCGCTGACCTTCGGCTTTCGTCAGATCGCACCGGCCCTGGCCGATCTCGCCCGCCTCTATCCCTCGGTCACGGTCGATCTCGGGCTTGCCGACCGCTACGTCGACCTGATCGACGAGGGGTGGGATCTCGCCATCCGCATCGGGCGGCTGCAGGATTCCAGTCTCGTGGCCCGAAAGCTCGCGCCGTGCCGGATCGTCGTCTGCGGGGCGCAATCCTATCTGGATCGCCACGGGGTTCCGGGCTCGCCGGCCGACCTCAGCGTCCATAACTGCCTCGGCTACACCCTGCCGACCGCGCTCAGCGCGAGCCGGTGGATATTCGGCAAGGACAGCGAGACCGTCATCCCCATCGTGGGGAATCTGCGCGCCAATAACGGCGACGCCTTGCTGGCGGCGGCGCTTGCCGGCCAGGGGCTCATCTATCAGCCGACCTTCCTCGTCGGGGACAATCTACGGGACGGCAGCCTGGTGCGCCTCCTGTCCGAATACCCGGTTCCGGAGCTCGGCATTTACGCTGTCCTGCCGTCCGGCCGGCAGGCGCCCGCGAAGGTGCGGGTCGTGATCGAGTTCCTGGCCGCGCGGTTCGCCCCCCTCCCGGATTGGGACCGCGATCTGTGAGCGCAGGAGGGACCGGGCGGCGCCCCCCGGTGGTATTCTTCACCGCGAACCGATACGCTGAAACCCGGTTTGAGTTGAGGAACACGGCATGGTCGCCGGTTGGGCGGTTTTTCTCTCCGCGCTCGTCTATCTGTGCCTTCTTTTCGCGGTGGCGTATTGGGGCGACAATAGCGGACGGCGGATCATGCAAGGGCCGGCGCGCTCGACGATCGCCGCCTTGTCCCTGGCCGTTTATTGCACCTCCTGGACGTTCTTCGGTTCCGTCGGACTTGCCAGTCGCTCCGGCTTCGACTTCCTGACGATCTATATCGGTCCGATCATCGTCATCGGGCTCGGACATGTGTTGATCACGCGCGTGGTGCGCGTCGCCAAGACCCAGAACATTTCGTCGATCGCCGATTTCGTGGCCGCGCGTTACGGCAAGAGCGAGCGCGTCGCGGCCATTGTCAGCCTGATCGCTCTCATCGGCTCGGTTCCCTATATCGCGCTGCAATTGAAGGCGGTGTCATCTTCGCTCGACGTGTTCCTCAGAGCCGCGACGGGAGTCGCGTCGCCGCGCTTCACGTTCTTCGGCGATCTCGCGCTGATCGTCGCGCTGGTGCTGGCGGGCTTCGCGGTCGCGTTCGGCACGCGCCACACGGATGCGACCGAACACCAGGACGGCCTGATGATGGCCATCTCCGTCGAATCCGTCGTCAAGCTCGTGGCGTTCCTCATTGTCGGGAGCTACGTCACCTTCGTGATGTTCGACGGTTACGACGACATCGTGGCGCAACTCCATGCCCGCGGCGTCAGCACCAGCCTGCTGGAGCGCACATCCGGTTTCGGCAGCTTCCTCACCCTGATTCTCCTGTCGAGTTGCGCCGCCCTTCTGCTGCCGCGCCAGTTTCACATGACGGTGGTCGAAAATCGCGCCATCGAAGACGTCAAGCGTGCCGCCTGGCTGTTCCCGCTTTATCTCGTGCTGATCAACCTCTTCGTGATCCCGATCGCCCTCGGCGGCATGGTGGCGTTTCCGAACGGCACGCTCGACCGGGACATGACGGTGCTGGCGCTTCCGCTTTTCGACGATGCGGGCGTCATTGCCATCATCGCGTTCCTGGGCGGGTTCTCGGCCGCGACCGCCATGGTGATCGTCGATTCCGTCGCGGTCGCGGTGATGATCTCGAACCATCTCGTCATGCCCATCGTGCTACGCCGCCGCGCCTTCGCGGGCGTGGATCTCGGCGGCTTCGTGATCGGCGTCCGCCGGGTCTCCATCGTGGTGGTCATCCTGCTCGCCTACGCCTATTACCGCGCTTCCGGCGAAGCTGCTCTCGCGTCGATCGGCCTGCTCTCATTCGCCGCGATCGCGCAGATCGCTCCGGCCTTTCTGGGGGGTCTGATCTGGTCTCGCGGGACCGCGCTCGGCGCAAGCGTCGGTCTCGTCGTCGGGTTCGTCACCTGGGCCTACACGCTGCTGCTTCCCAGCCTGGTTTGGGACGGCGTGTTCTGGTCCGATGTCGTCGTGACTGGTCCTTTCGGCATTTCAGCCCTCAAACCAACCTCGCTCTTCGCCGTCGATCTTCCCCAGCTCACGCATGGGGTCGTGTGGAGCCTCACTCTCAACATCCTCACCTATATTGTCTTCTCCCTCTGGCGGCCGGTCACCGCCATGGAGCGCATCCAGGCCAACGTCTTCGTGGGCGAAAGCGACGTGTCGGTGGCGCCGAGCTTCCGCCTGTTCCGCCCGAGCGTTACCGTCGACGAGTTGCGCGGCACGGTGGCGCGTTATCTGGGCGATGAACGCACCACGCGTTCGTTCGAAGGTTTCGCCCATAGCCGTGGTCAGATCCTCGATACGCGCGCCGAGGCCGACGTCCATCTTCTGCGCTATGCCGAGCACCTTCTGGCATCGGCCATCGGCACCGCCTCTTCGCGGCTTGCGCTCTCGCTCCTTTTGCGACGGCGCGCCGTCTCCACCAAGGCCGCACTTCGGCTTCTCGACGACGCCTCGGCGGCGATCCAGCACAGCCGCGACCTGCTCCAGCACGCGATCAATTATGCGGAACAGGGCATCACCGTGCTGGATCGGGATCTTCGCCTGCTCGCATGGAACCAGGCTTTCGTCGACCTGTACGAATTGCCGCCGAACCTCGTGCGCGTCGGCGTCGGAATGGACAGCATCATCCATTTCAACGCCAGCCGCGGGTCCTATGGCGAAGGCGAAATCGGCGAGCTCGTGAGCGCCCGCATCCATTCGTTCCTGCACGATCTCGACCCCGTCCGCCTCAAGCTTCATCCCTCCGGCAAGGTGATCGAGATTCGATCCAACCAGCTGCCCGATGGCGGTCTCGTGACGACTTATACGGACGTGACCGACACGGTCGCCAGCGAGGAAGAGAGCCGTCGTGCCAACGAGACGCTGGAGCAGCGGGTTCGTGAACGCACCGAGCAGCTGACCCGGCTCAACGAGGCGCTGCGGAGCGCGAAGGCCGAGGCAGACGACGCGAACATCTCCAAGACGCGATTTCTCGCCGCCGCCAGCCACGACATCCTGCAGCCGCTCAACGCCGCGCGTCTCTATGCGAGTTCGCTCGTGGAGCGCGACAAGGACGCGGGCGATGCGACGCTCGCGGAGAACATCGATGCATCGCTGGATGCCGTCGAGGAAATCCTGACCGCGCTCCTCGATATCTCGCGCCTCGATACCGGCGCCATGAAACCTCAATGGTCGAGTTTTCGCATCGACGAGTTGTTCCGCCAGCTTCAGCGGGAATTCGACCCCATCGCGCGCGAACGCGGCCTCGACATCCGGTTCGTGCCCTCGACGCTGACCGTTCGCTCCGACCGGCGGCTGCTCCGCCGCCTACTCCAGAACCTTGTCTCCAACGCCATCAAGTACACGCCGTCCGGCCGGGTGATCGTCGGCACACGGCGGCGCGGGTCGCATCTCATCCTGGAGGTGTGGGATACGGGCCTCGGCATTCCGCCGTCGAAGCAACGCATCGTCTTTCGCGAATTTCAACGGCTCGATCAGGGCGCGAAGGTCGCCCGCGGCCTGGGTCTCGGCCTCTCGATCGTGGAGCGCATCTGTCGCGTGCTCGGTCACCCGGTGACCTTGCGCTCCGAGTCGGGACACGGCTCGGTGTTCCGCGTGGACGTTCCGGTGGTGGCAGCCCTGCCGGCCTCGGCCTCTCCGCCCGAGCCTCCGAAGCCGCCGGTGACGGTGTTGTCGAACCTGCGCGTCCTCGTGGTCGACAATGAGCCGGCCATTCTCGAGGGCATGCGCCTCCTGTTGTCCGGCTGGGGCTGCGAGGTGTGGATCGCGTCCAACCTCGATGCCGCGCAGGAAAGCATCCGGGCGCACAAGGCTACGCCCGATGTCATCATCGCGGATTATCATCTCGACGAGGGCGACGGGCTCGATCTGATCAGGGTCTTGCGGTGGAAGACCGAGGTGACGACGCCGGCGATCCTCGTCACCGCCGACAGGACGCCGGTGGTCAGGGACGCCGCGGCCGAAATGCAGGTGCATGTGCTCAACAAGCCGGTGAAACCCGCGGCCCTGCGTGCGCTCCTCACGCAATGGCGCGCCACTCGGGTGGCGGCCGAATAAGCGCCGCGATCCCGCTCAGGCGTTTTCCTCCCGGCCCGCGTCCGGCCGGTAGGCCGGCCGGCCCGTTTTCAGGGCATCGTCAAGCAGTTCGAGCCGATCCTGGCCCCAGAACACCTCGCCCTCGAGCACATAGGCGGGGGAGCCGAAAACATCGGCCGCGACGGCGTTTTCGAGATTGATCGCGTAGAAGGCCTCGGCGGTGCTGCCTTGCGCGATCTGGAGAACGGAAGCTGCGTCGAGCCCGGCTTTCTCGGCCAACTCGCCCAGCACCGCCACATCCCCGAGATCGCGCTGCTCTTCCCAGATCGCCGCATAGGCAAGGCGAAGGAAGGCGTCGGGATCGGTTCCGGCGACGGCCATGGCGATGACGCAGCGGTCGGCCGCATTGACGTCGAACGGCCAGTATTTCGGCTGGAGATGAAAGGAGAGCCCGCGCTTTTCACGCCACCGCTGAAGTTCCAGCAGCCGATATCGCTGTCGCGCCGGGTGCCGCTGGGCCAGGGGCAATCCGCCCGTCTCCGCGAAGACACGGCCGAGAAAGACAGGCTTGTAATTGATCTCGAGCCCATGCCGCTGCGCGATTTCCATGAAGGGTGCGTGGCCGATATAGGCCCAGGGGCTCACGAGGGAGAAATAATAATCGATCTTGCGGGGCATGGACGAATTTCGCTTCCCTGGTGCGCCGAGGCAGGCATGGGCGGCAAGTCTGGCCTATCGGAGAGCGTTCTTCAACGCCCGTTCGGGGCGGGACGGCCTGCCCCGGGCCGAGAGTCGGGAACGGCTGGGCTTGCGCGGTCAGGACGCGACCGCGCCGCGCTGGCGCTCGAAGCGAATGAGGTCGAGCGACGGCGCCTCGTATCCAAGCCCTGTGAGCATGCAATGGACCTGCCCGCGATGGTGGGTCTGATGGTTGAAGACATGAAACAGAGCGGGCGCCAGTGGCTCCTCGACCTCTCGCGGATCGGAGATCATGCTGTACCGGAAGAGCTGCTTCATCGCCTCATCGGTAAGCCCATTCGCATAGGCGAGAATGCGCGCATCCTCGGCCTCCCGGGCCGTGCGAAGATCGGCGAGCGTTTCGAACAGGATGGCGTCGAGCCGCGTGGGCGCATCCCCCATCCCGGTGAAGCGCTTCATCCAGATGCGGTCCGTCGCGAGCAGATGATTGAGCGTGCCGTGGATCGACTTGAAGAACGCGCCGCGATCCGCGCGGAATTCGTCATCGCTCAAGGGCAGGACCGCATCGTAGACGCGGCCATTGGCCCAGGCATTGTATTCCGCCATTCGCAAAAGGTGCGATTTCATCCGATGATCTCTTGCAAGCGATGCCGCGTGAGGGCGCGGCATCCGTTGATCCGGCGCGAGCCTGTCACGCCGCTTTTTTTCGGCGCTCCGCCTGTCCATAGAATGTTTCGCCCGACGCTGCCATGTCCAGCACAATCTTCGGCGGCGCGAAACGGTCGCCGTATTTGGCGCGCAGCTTCTCGCAGATATCGACGAAGGCCTTTGCGCCCATGAAGTCGATGTAGGACAGCGCACCGCCGGTATAAGGCGCGAACCCGAAGCCGAGGATCGAGCCCACATCGGCCTCGCGCGGATCGGTGATGACACCCTCCTCGACAGTGCGCGCGGCCTCAAGGGCCTGCGTGACCAGGAGGCGCTGCTTGAGCACCTGCATGTCGAGCATTTCGGCGTCGAGATGTTTCGCCTGCAGATCCTTCAGGCCGGGCCAAAGGCGTTTCGGATCGTTTTCCGGATAATCGTAAAAGCCCTTGCGGTTCTTGCGCCCAAGGCGCCCCTCGCCTTCGACAAGACGGGTGAGCAGGGCTTCCTGCTCGGGCAGGATCGCCGCATCGCCGAGCTGGGCCTTCGTGGCCTTGAGGATCTTGAGGCCGAGATCGACGCCCACCTCGTCGTTCAGCGACAGCGGTCCCACGGGCATTCCAGCTTGCTTCCCGGCGTTCTCGATCATCGCGGGAGGCACGCCCTCGGTCAGCATCAGATGGCCTTCGAGGATGTAGGCCAGCACGCAGCGATTAGCGAAGAAGCCGCGCGAGTCGTTGACCACGATGGGTGTCTTCTTGATGGCGCGCACRTAGTCCAGGGCCGTTGCGAGCGCCTTGTCGCCCGTTTCCTTGCCGAGGATGACCTCGACGAGCATCATCTTCTCGACCGGCGAGAAGAAGTGGATCCCGATGAACTGACCGGGACGCCCGGAATTCTTCGCCAGCCCGGAGATCGGCAGCGTCGAGGTGTTGGATGCGAAGATGCAATCGGGGCGGATCGCCGCCTCGACCTTCTGGATCACCTCCGCCTTGACTTTCGGATCCTCGAACACCGCCTCGATGACGAGATCGCAATCCTTCAGGTCGTTGTAGTCGGCCGACGGGGTGATGCGCGCGAGAAGCGCGTCGCGATCGGCCGTCTTCGCGCGGCCCTTCATGATCTGGTCCGACATGAGTTTGTGCGAGTGCGCCTTGCCCTTCTCGGCCGCCTCCACGTCGCGATCGATGAGCACGACCGGAATCCCCGCATTCGCCGTCACGTATGCGACGCTCGCACCCATGAAGCCTGCGCCGACGATGCCGACCTTGCGCAATTCTGTCGGAGCAATGTCCTTGGGACGGCGCGCGCCCTTGTTCAATTCCTGCATCGAGAGAAACAGCGTGCGGATCATCGCGGCTGCTTCCTTGGAGTGCAGGATCTTGGCAAACCAGCGCGACTCGACCTTCAACGCCAGGTCCATCGGAAGCTGCAATCCCTGGTAGACGGCTTCGAGGATCGCGTAGGCGGCCGGGTAATTGTCCTGCGTCTCGCGCCGGTAGATCGCATTGGCGGCGGGCCAGACCTGCATGCCGGCGGCGGAATAGACCTTGTTCGAGGGCAGCCGGAAATCCTTTTGGTCCCACGGCGCCACCGGCGATCCGCCCTGCTTGATCCAGTCCTTGGCCACCCTGACGATCTCGTCGCGGGGGGCCACCGCGTGGACGAGGCCCATGTTGCGGGCCATGAGCGGGCGGTGCTGCTCGCCCTTGAACAGCATCTGCAACGCATCGCCGGTCGGCATCAGGCGCGCAACGCGCTGCGTCCCGCCGGCGCCCGGGAACAGCCCGACCTTGATCTCGGGCAGGCCGACGCGGGTGGATTCGCTATCGGACACGACACGGTAGTGGCAGGCCAGCGCCAATTCGAAGGATCCCCCGAGGCAGACGCCGTTGACGGCCGCCGCGAACGGCTTTCCGCAGGTCTCGAGACGACGATACAGAAGCGAAAGCTTGCGCGATTCCTCGAAGAAGAAGCTCATGGCCGCTTCTTCGCCCTTCTCCTTCTTGAGGCGTCCGTATTCGGCGCCCAGCCCCTGCAACATGGCGAGATCCGCGCCGCCGGAGAAACTGTCCTTGCCCGACGTGATGACACAGCCCTTGATGGCGTCGTCGGTTGCCACGGTCTCCACGATTTCGGCGAGTTCGGTCATCACCTCCGGCGTGATGACGTTCATCGATCGATCCGGCATGTCCCATGTCACGAGCGCGATGCCGTCGGCGTCGAGATCGAAGCGGAAGTTGGTGTATGTGGTCATGGTCTTTCTCCCCGCCTCGCCTCAGACGCGCTCGATGATGGTCGCCGTGCCCATTCCGGCGGCCACGCACAATGTGATCAGCGCCGTTTTCTTTCCCGTCCGTTCCAGTTCGTCCAGGACCGTGCCGAGCATCACGCCGCCGGTCGCGCCGAGCGGATGGCCCATGGCGATGGCGCCGCCGTTCACATTCACCTTCTCGGGATCGAGCTTCATCGCCTGCATGTAGCGCAGCACCACCGCCGAGAACGCCTCGTTGATCTCGAAGAGATCGATGTCGTCCGTGGTCATTCCGGCCTTGCGCAGCACCAGCTCCGACACCTCGATGGGGCCGGTGAGCATGAGCGCGAGGTCTGAACCCAGAGAGGCGAATGCCCTGATCCTGGCGCGTGGCTTCAACCCCGCCTTTCGTCCACCCGCGTCACTCCCGACAAGCACCGCCGACGCGCCGTCGACGATCCCCGAGGAGTTCCCCGCATGGTGCACGTGGTTGACGAACTCGACGTCCGGATGCGCCGCGATCGCGACCGCATCGAAGCCGCCCATCTCGCCCATCTGCACGAAGGCGGCCTTCAATTGGCCCAGCGACTGCATGTCGGTGGAGGGCCGCATGTGCTCGTCCTTGGCGAGGATCGTCAGGCCGTTGATGTCTTTCACCGGGATGATGGACTTGTCGAAACGGCCCTCCTCCCAGGCCCGTGCGGCGCGCTTCTGCGACTCCACCGCGTAGGCGTCCACATCGGTCCGCGAGAAGCCGTATTTCGTCGCGATGAGGTCCGCCGCAATGCCCTGGGGCAGGAAATAGCCGGAGATCGCAATGCCCGGATCGACCGGCCAGGCGCCGCCGGAAGCTCCCATGCCGACGCGGCTCATCGATTCGACACCGCCCCCGATGGCGATGTCCTTCATGCCGGCCATGACCTGCGCGGCGGCGAGATTGACCGCATCGAGCCCCGAGGCGCAGAACCGGTTGATCTGCACGCCCGGCACCTCCTTGCCGAAGCCCGCCTTCAACACGGCCGCGCGGGCGATATCGCCGCCGGCTTCGCCCACGGGATCGACACAACCGAGCACGACGTCTTCCACCAGTTCCGGGTTGAGATCGTTGCGGCGGYGGATGGCGTCGAGGGTGGTGACGGCCAGATCCACCGAGGTCACTTCATGGAGCGCGCCATCGGCCTTTCCCCGCCCGCGGGGCGTGCGAACCGCGTCAAAGATATAGGCGTCTGGCATCGGGGCCTCCCAGGCATCGTCATGATTGCGAGCATGCGAAGCACGCCCGGCATGGTCTCAGATAGGGCGTTCGATGGCGACTTCCGCCCCGAGCGGTTCAGAATGCCTCCATCGGCATCGCCATCGTGGCATCGGCCCCGGTGGTGATGCAAGCAAGGCGCGTCGCCGTCTCGGGCATCAGGCGCTCCATGTAGAAGCGGCCGGTCAGGAGCTTTGCCTCCATGGCGGCGCTCTCACCGTCGCCGCTGGCTTTCTTGTCGAGGGCCGCCTTCGCCATCCTGGCCCACATATACCCCATGGCGACAAGCCCAAAGAGATGCATGTAGTCGGTGGCCCCCGCACCCGCGTTGTCGGGCTTCGCCATGGCGTTCTGCATGAACCACATAGTGGCCTGCTGGAGGTCGCCGAGGCCTTTTTGCAGCGGTCCGACGAAGGGCTTCATGGCATCGTCGCCGGCATGGAGCTGGCAGAACGAGGCCGCCTCGTTGAAGAACGCCATGACGGCGCGTCCGCCGTCCTTGCCGAGCTTGCGTCCGACGAGGTCCATCGCCTGGATGCCGTTGGCGCCCTCGTAGATCATGGCAATGCGGGCATCGCGGACGAATTGCGACATCCCCCATTCCTCGACATAGCCGTGGCCGCCGAACATCTGCTGGGCCTTCACAGTGTTGTCGAAGCCGAGATCGGTCAGGACGCCTTTCGCGACCGGGGTCATCAGGCCCATATGGTCCTCCGCCGCCTGCCGTTCGGCGGCATCGGTCGAGCGGTGGGCCACATCGCTCTTGAGCGCCGTCCAGACCAGCAGGGCCCGCGCCGCTTCATTGAAGGCTTTGATCGACAGAAGCGTGCGGCGCACATCGGGATGGACGATGATGGGGTCCGCCGGCCTGTCGGGGAATTTCGGGCCGGTGAGCGCCCTGCCCTGCAGCCGGTCCTTCGCGTAGGCCACCGCGTTCTGGTAGGCGACTTCGGATTGCGCGAGACCCTGCACACCGACCGCGAGCCGCGCCTCGTTCATCATCACGAACATGGCGTTGAGACCCCGGTTCTCCTCGCCGATCAACCAACCCTTCGCGCCGTCATAATTCATCACGCAGGTGGCATTGCCGTGGATGCCCATCTTGTGTTCGAGAGATCCGCACGAGACGCCGTTCCGGTCCCCCGGCGCGCCGTCGCGGACGATGAATTTCGGCACCACGAACAGCGAGATCCCCTTCGTGCCTTGCGGCGCGCCTTCGATGCGCGCGAGGACCAGATGGACTATGTTTTCAGTGAAGTCGTGCTCGCCGGACGAGATGAAGATCTTGGTGCCGGTGATCGCATAGGATCCGTCGCCGTTCGGCACCGCCTTGGTCTTGAGCAGGCCGAGATCCGTGCCGCAATGAGGCTCGGTGAGGTTCATGGTGCCGGTCCATGTTCCGGCCACCATCTTGGGCACGTAGGTCTGCTTCACCTCTTCGGAACCGTGCTGCAGAAGCGCCGCGATGGCGCCCTGGGTCAGGCCCGGATACATGGCGAGCGCCAGATTGGCGGAGGACTGGAATTCCTGCAGGATCACGTTGAGCGTGGTCGGCAGACCCTGCCCACCGAAGGCCTCCGGCATCGAGAGCCCCATCCAGCCGCCGGCCACATAGGCGTCATATGCCGCCTTGAACCCCTTCGGGGTCGAGACGGCGCCGTCGGGATGTCGCACGCAACCTTCCCGGTCGCCGGCAAGATTCAGCGGCACGAAGACCTCTTCGCAGAGGCGTGCGCCCTCCGTCAGGATCGCCTCGACGGTATCGGGGGTCGCATCCGCAAAGCCCGGCAGGTTGTTGTGACGCTCGATGGGAAAGACGTCCTTCAGGAGGAACATAACGTCTTCGACCGGGGCCTTGTAGACAGGCATCGAACATCTCCCCCTTGCGCAAACCGACGACAGCAACCCGCTCATTCGCCAATTGATAGTTCATATCTAAACTATCAGTTGGCGAATGGGAAGGGGTCGCAAGGGAGCGAGGAGATGTCGATGACGCGGCGGGGGCCGGGACTGCTGGCTGAAGGGCGCCTCTTCCGTCGCGCGATGGTCACGACCTGAACCAGCTGAAACAGCGGAGCCTTGGCAGGAGCTTGGCCTTCTGCCCGATAGGGTAGAGTGCCGGTGTCGGGGTGCCAGCGGCGATGTCCCCACGCCGCGCGCCTGCCCACCGCGCAGGGCGTCCTCCCCGGAAGGGCATTTCCTATGTGCAGAATTGCGAGCGGGGTCCGGCTGCGGTGAATAGGCAAGCGGCTGCCGGGAGGAGGCTGGCAGCCGCAAAGAGGCGGCCGGCAGCCGGCGGTTGCAGCCGCAGGCAGGCGGCCGCTTGAGGTCGGTCAAACCCGAACCGGCGCATCCTCCTGCGTGATCGGCCCTTACGAAACGGCCGGACGAATGAGCGCCGGGTTATTCAGGAGAGAGTGGACGGAGAGGGCAGTAAGGAAGGAAGGCCGCCGGGTGTCAGGCAGCGACGGCGAGGCTTGCCCGACGGTTGCGCAGTTCCACCAGCGCTTCGTCGATCTCGATCCGCTGCTGTTCGAGATGGCGGATCTGGTCCTCGATCTTGTCGAGCGAGAGGTTGAGGTTCGCGGCGACGCCGTTGGCCATCCGATCCTCGGCCAGCATGGCGCGGATTTCCGTAAGGGTGAATCCGAGTTGCTTGCCTTTGAGGATCACCGAGAGGCGGTCGCGGTCGCGGGCATCGTAGATGCGGGCCGTGCCGTCCCGACGGGGCGATAGCAATCCGCGATCCTCGTAGAATCGCAGCGTCCGCAGGGTCACGCCGAATTCGCGCGCGAGATCGCCGATCGTGAAATAACGATCATTGTCGGATGCGGACATGGCCTCGTTGGCCGTGCCGGCGCTGTTGTGCGATGCAGTCGTCATCAAAGTCCCCATTATGTTTTTTCTCGCACGACCGTCCGCCCGTGCGGCGGCACGCGATTCCCATAATGAAATTGTATAACATAGTAATATCATTTCGCAAGGCCCGGTTGCAACCCCTTACGCAGGGATCGTCCGGCCGTTCCCTTCGGGATACCGAAAAGGAATGACGAACATGCGGCTTCTGTCCTAAGGCCCGCCGCCTTAACGGCTTTTTTACCACGCCCGGCGGAAGGTAAGCCGTCGGCTCGCTGATCCCCGCACGCCTCGCGCATGCCGCTCCGGGATCGCCCCACCGACGCGGCGACAGCTCGGCGTGGGGGCTTGCTGTCTCCGGACAAGTCCATCCCCGCAGGCGCGGCCATGAGACGATCCGTCTTCGCGAACCTCGACGTGCTCGATCCCGAGACCCGCGACGCTGCCGAGGCGGCGGCGCGCAAGGCGGGTCTGCGCCTTGAGGATTGGGTTGGCGAAATCCTGGCCGATCGGCTCGCACGCCGGTCCGTGCCCCCTCCGCCCAAACGCCGCGTCACCGCCGACGACCTCGACGTCCTGATCGGCCGGATGGCGAAAAGCGGACGGAAGTCCCATGCCTACGATGACGATCTGTCGCTTCAGAATGCCAGCGCGGTGGAATCCGTCGCTCGCTGGATCGAGAGCACGGAAGAGCGGCTTGCCGAGACGGCCCGTCATTCCTCAACCCAACAGGACCGCATGGCGTCGGCAATGTCCGACGCGCTGTCGGCCTTGAAGGATCGGCTCGACGCGGTCGAGCGCCACGTGGTGGCCGAGCGCCCGCCGGCGCGGATCGAATTTCCCGTCGAGGAGGCCGTAAAGGCCCTTTCCCCCCTCGCCGACACGCTGGTCGGCCTTCGGGCCGATGTCTCACGGCTCGCCGAACGCCTCGATCAGCCCGTCGCCGGGACCTCGTCGGCGCAGGCGGTCGACGCCATCGCCTCCCAGATCGACGATCTGCACGGCGTTCTTTCAACTCTCGCCACCCGCGAGGAAATCGACGCCCTGGACGGCAATCTTCGAGGCCTGTTGCTGGACCTCGAGAAAAAGCCGTCGGGTAAGTCGATCCTGACGCTGGTGGGGGCGATCGACACGCTTCACGGCCAGGTGGCGGATCTTTCCGACGACCTGAAACAGGAGTTTCACCTCCGGCTGGCGTCCGAGATCGAGAGCCTGGAGCGTAAGATCGATCGGCTTGCGCAGAGCGGCATCGACCGCTCCGTGGTCGATTTCCTGAGCAGCCAGATCGTCGACCTCCGGCACGACCTTGCCAGCCGCGCCGAGCCCGAGCAGATCGAACGCCTGTCGGCCGACATGGGGCGGCTGACCCACCAGATTTCCGAATTGCGCTCCCAGCAGGTCGGCAAAGCGGATTTCGTCGCACTTCGGACAGCGCTCGAGAAGGTTTGCGGCGCCCTTGCGAGCAGTGTGGCCCAGCAACAGGCAAACGACATTCCCGAGCAGATCCGGGGTCTTGGTGAGAAGCTCGATGCCCTGGCCCGCCGGCCCGAGCCGGAGCCCGCCGGTCTCGATCCCATCGCGGCGCAGCTGACCCATCTGACCGACAAGATGGCGGCCGCCACCGCGCAGCGTTTCGACAGGGACGAGGTCGTCCTCGCGCAATTCGAACGCCTGTCCGAACAGGTCGGAAGAGCGCTCGAATCGTCCTCCGCCGAGCATGTTCCCCTGCGGGAACGTTTCGACAGGCTCGAAGCCGGTCTCCGGGAGGTTGGAGATCGCACCGACATGTCGAATGTCGAGACGATGCTGCGCGGACTCGAGGAGAAACTCCGGCCCGCCGTGTCGCTTCGAGACGAGGCGGAATCCATCGCGGAACGCGCCGCCAGGGCCGCAATCCGGGACGTCCGTCCGGAGAACACCGAAAGCACGGCCCTGAGGAGTGGATTCGCGGAACTCAAATCGCTTCAGGCCCGAGCCGATAGCAAAACGCAGCAGACGCTCCTGGCTGTTCAGGGCGCGCTGGAAATGCTCGTCGCACGGTTTGCCGATCACGAGCCGTCGAACCTCGCCCATCCGGGCGGGAGGCTCGGGACCGAACCGGCGGATCGGCTCGAGGCCGCCGTGCGGAGGCTTCATGCCGCCACGCTGTCGCAGATCGAGGAAGTGTCGGCCTCCGCGGGCGCTCCGAGCGCCGCATCCTCCCAGGAGATGGGTCATTCCGAACAACGTGCCGGGGCGAGCATCCCCGGTCAGGAGCACGACCTCGGGAACGTTCGCGCAAGCTTTATCGCGGCCGCGCGGCGGGCCTCGCAGACGAGCCTCCCCGCCGCCACGGAGGATGATGGGAGGCCCGCCGCATCGGTCGCGCCGGAGAGCACCGAGCCTTCGCTGATCGAGCGGCTCCGCCGGACCTTCGAGGGCAAACGGCGGCCGCTGCTTTTCGGCATCGCCCTTCTGATCGTCGCGGTTGCCGCGGCAGAGACGGCCGGACCCGGCAAAGAGGTCCCGGTGGCGGCGTTGGAAGCAACAGCAGCTCCGCTTGGCGCGTCCTTGCTGCAGCCTTCGAGCTTTGGATCGCCCGAGTTTGCATCCACCGCGACGAACGTTGCGGCCCCGCGGGATATCGCCGCCACGGGAAATCCATCGGATCTTTACGAACTGGCGTCCCGTCTCGGCGAAACCGACGCCGCACGCCTGTTCGAAAAGGCCGCGCGGGCCGGGTTCGTGCCGGCCCAGCAGCGCATCGCGGCAATCTACGAACAGGGTCTCGGGGTCCCGCGCGATCCGAGCCTCGCGATGACGTGGTATGAGCGCGCCGCTCAGGCCGGCAACGTGAAGGCGATGCATCACCTTGCTACCCTGCTTGCCGCGGGCGTCCAGGGCGCACCCGATTATGCCGCGGCGTTCCGCTGGTATGCGGAGGCCGCGGATGGCGGCCTGCGGGACAGCCAGTTCAATCTCGGTGTGCTGTATACCCGGGGCGTCGGAACACCCAGAAGCCTGCCGCGCGCCTATCAATGGTTCGATGTGGCGGCAAGGCAGGGCGATGCCGATGCCGCCGCCAAGCGCGACGAGATCGCCAAGCGGATGGCACCGCCGGAGCTCGCGGCGGCAAAGCTGCTGGCCGAGCGGTGGCGAGCCCGTCCCATCGATCCCGCTGCAAACGACATTCCGGCGAAAGGGCCCGAACGGACGGCCTCTTACGATCCTCATCCTGGCGGAAAGTCGTGAGAATCGGTCCAGCCGGTCAGCTATCGTTCAGGACTTTGCCAGTAAGGGTCGCAGGGCGACACTCACATCCATCGTCGGGGCTGCACCGGCCATAGGGGAACCGGGTTGCAAATTTACCTACCCATCGCCGAAATGCCGGTCAGCGTCCTTTTGATACTGGGAATGGGTGCGGCGGTTGGATTCATCTCGGGACTGTTCGGCATCGGCGGCGGCTTCCTGATGACCCCCCTCCTTATTTTTCTCGGTATTCCCCCCGCTGTCGCGGTTGCCACCCAATCGGCGCAGATCGTCGCCTCCTCGAACACCAGCGTTCTGAACGCGCTTCGGCGTGGCGCGCTCGATTTCAAGCTCGGAGGCGTCCTGGTTGCCGGCGGATTCGTCGGGTCCGTCCTGGGCGTCTGGTTTTTCGCGGCAGCGCGCCGGGCCGGGCAGCTCGATGTGGTGATCGTGGTCTCGTATGTGACGCTTTTCATGGTCGTCGGGAGCCTGATGCTCAAGGAGAGCATCAGGGAGTTCTGGGCCAAGCGCCGGGGCGGGACCGTCAGGATAAAGCGGCAGGCGGGGGAACACGCACCCTACCTTTTCTGGCCCCTGCGGATGCGGTTCTATCGATCGAAGCTCTATGGCAGCGTCATTCCGATTCTCGGCTTCGCGCTCTTCGTGGGTTTCGTCGGCGCGTTGCTGGGCATCGGCGGCGGCTTCATCATGGTGCCGGCCCTCCTGTACGTCTTCCGTGTTCCGACCAGCATCGTGGTCGGGACCTCGCAATTCCAGATCGTCTGCACGACACTGGTATCGCTCGTCCTTCACGCAGTCGCCAACCAGGCGGTCGACATCGTTCTGGCGATGCTGCTCATCGCGGGCGGGGTTTTCGGAGCGCAATTCGGAGCGCGCGCCGGGCGCAATCTTCGAGCCGAGCTTTTCAGGTTCCTGTTGGCAATTCTGTTATTGGCGGTTGGAATCCGCTTTGCGCTCGAACTCGTCGTCACCCCCAAGGAGTTTTTCTCGATCAGCACTCAGGAACTGCGCACGTGAGGCTCTTCGTCTCATTCCTGTTGCTCATGGGAAGTCTCGGCGCGGCCTCGGCCGAGACCCTGGTGACATCGTTGTCGAGCCACCGTGTGCTGATCAATTCCAACTATACCGGCACGTCGATCGCCGTCTTCGGCGCCATCGAACGCGATGCACAGACGGTTTCGCGCGGCACCGGCTACGATGCAGCCGTCACGGTGCGCGGACCGCCGCAATATCTGGTCGTGCGCGAGAAGGAGCGACTCGGTCCCCTGTGGCTCAATCGCGAGCAGCAGAAATTCCCCCAGACCCCCGCCTTTCTCGGCGTTCTGACATCGCGGCCCATCGCCGAGATCACCAGCGAGCAGCTCCGCCAGCGTCAGAAGATCGGCCTGCAGGCGATCATCAGCGCGCCCGATTTCACCAATGACCGGGATGGCGCCGATGAGCCTTTCCGCGAAGCCCTGCTGCGTCTGAGGAAACAGGACGGGCTCTATCGCGAAGATGACCGCGCCGTTGCGTTTCTCACACCGACGATCTTCAAAGCCAGCATTCCGATCCCGGCCATCGCCCCGCCGGGGAATTACGACGTGGAGGTGACGTTACTGGCCGACACGGTGATTCTCGCCCGAACTCACACCAGCTTCGAACTGGTGAAGACGGGATTCGAGCAGCAGGTCGGCGAGGCGGCGCGGGATTGGAGCTGGATCTACGGCCTTTCGACCGCCGTCCTCGCGCTCTTCTCCGGCTGGGTCGCGAACGTGATTTTCAGGCGGGATTGAGGGTTAGCCTTCAATCCCGGCAGAGCATGGCGCGTGTGATTGCAAAGATTCGCTCGCTGCCGATCAGATGCGCCGTAAATCCCGTCGGAAAGAGCGGCTGAAACGCCTGGTCGCAGGCATTCAGGCCACCCGCATAGGCCCCCAGCGCCGGCATGATGCAGCGCGATTCGTCGAGGAGGAAACAGCGGCGTCGGGTGGAGCGTCCGCGCATCACCACCTTGCCGACGGGGTGGAAGTGCCCCGCCACTTCCGAACGCGCCCCTTCGACAGGCTCATGACGCAGCGTCAGCGGCCCGATCTCCAATTCCCCCACCACCTCGCCGCCGAGGCTGGCCGGAAGGGAGCGGTCGTGGTTGCCCGTCACCCAGATCCAGTCCCGTCCATGCTGGGCCTGCGCGAGCGTTGCCCGCTCATCCTCGCCCAGCCGATCGGGGCCGCCGATATCGTGAAAGCTGTCGCCCAGCGCGATCACGACCCGGGGATCGTACCGGCCGATGGCAACGCCCAGGGCCTTCAGCGTTTCGCGGGTGTCGTAGGGCGGCAGCATCATGCCGCGACGCGCGAACGACGAACCTTTCTCGAAATGAAGATCCGCCACCAGCAGGACGTCGTGCTCCGGCAGGTAGATGCCCCCCGTCAGATCGAGCACCATGGCGCAGCCCTGGAGGGCAAGCTCGCAGGTGGCCTGTCGGAGTTTGAGCAATGCGGTCACGCCATGGCCTCGTCGAGGAGGGTCGCCTCCGCCTCTGCGAGGATGTCGTCCGCATCGTCGCTGTAGACGCGCTCGCGGCCGATCTCCAGCATGACGGACACGCCCAAGGGAGAAACCCGGTCGAGCGGCTTGTGGATGATTCGCCCCCGGATGCGTCGAAGCAGCATACCAAGACGCCTGACGTCGAGGAGTCCCGTTGCCGCATCCGCGCGCGCAGCCCGCAAAAGCACGTGGTCCGGCTCGTGCCGCCGCAGCACATCGTAGACGAGATCGGTGGAGATCGTGACCTGCCGGCCGGTCTTCTGCTGGCCCGGGAACTTGCGCTCGATCAGCCCGGCGATGACCGCGCATTGGCGGAAGGTGCGCTTCATGAGGGCTGCCTCAGCAAGCCAGTCTTCCAGATCGTCGCCCAGCATGTCCTCGGCGAACAGGTCGTCGAGAAAATTCGGCTCGCGGGCAATGCGCGCCGAGACGTCGACACTCCCCCAGACCGCCAGGCCGTAATCGTTAGCCACATAGCCGAACGGCTTCAGGCCCGCCCGGTCCATCCGGCGGGTCAGCAGCATCCCCAGCGTCTGGTGGGCAGGCCGTCCTTCGAAAGGAAAGCACGTCATGTAGAACCGCCCGGCGCGGGGGAAGGTCTCGACCAGGAGATCGCGCTCGCCGGGCACCCCCGACCGCCGCCGCTGCTGCAACAGCCACTCGGTCATCTGGCCCGGCAACCGGTCCCACTCGAAGGAATCGGCCAGGATCGCCCGGACTCGCGCGGCCAGGAATGTCGAGAGCGGAAACTTGCCGCCGTCATAGGCCGGGATCTTCGGGTCGGTTCCGACCGCCGCGCGGGTCGCCAGAACCTCGTCCTCGACGATGCCTTCGAACCGCAGCACCTCGCCGGCGAAGAGAAAGGTGTCCCGCGGCGTGAGGGTCTCGGCGAAATATTCCTCGATCTCACCAAGGATGCGGCCACGCGGCAGCACCGTCCCGGGCCGAGACCGCGATGTCTTGCCGAGGCGAACCTTGACCATCGTCGCCTCCACGATGGTGCCGACATTCAGCCGGTATTGCTGCGCGACCCGGGCATCGCGGACACGCCACAGCCCGTCCTTGCCCTTCACGATCTTGGCGAAGCGCTCATAGGCCCGCAGCGCGTAGCCGCCGGTCGCCACGAAATTGACGCAGGCCTCGAAATCTTCCCACGTGAGTCCCGCATAGGGCGCCGCCGAGACGATTTCCTCGTAGAGATCCTCCAGCCTGAAGGGCTCGGCGCAGGCGACCCCGAGAATATGCTGGCACAACACATCGAGCGCGCCGATCCGCGCGTCGGGCGTATCCTGAGCGGCCTCGTGCACCGCATCCAGCGCGGCGCGGCATTCCAGGATTTCGAACCGGTTGGCGGGGACGAGGAAGGCCTTGGAGGGCTCGTCCATCCGGTGGTTGGAGCGGCCGATGCGCTGCATGATGCGCGATGCGCCCTTCGGCGCCCCGACATTGACCACCAGATCCACGTCGCCCCAATCGATGCCGAGATCGAGGGTGGCGGTGCAGACCACGGCCTTGAGCTTGCCGGCGATCATCGCCTCCTCGACCCGCCGCCGCTGGGACACGTCCAGCGAACCGTGATGCAGGGCGATCGCCAGGCCGTCGTCGTTGAGCTTCCACAGCTCCTGAAACGTATATTCGGCCTGCAGCCGCGTGTTGACGAAGACGAGCGTCGTCTTGTGCTGGCGGATGAGGTCGTAGATGGCCGGCATCGACAGCGAGGCCGTGTGGCCGGCAAGCGGCAGGTTCTCGTCGATCTCCAGCATCCGGATATCCGGCGCGGCGCCCCCCGCGACCGTGACCAGATCCGCAAGGCCACCCTCGCCGTGCTGGGGCGCCAGATAACGCCTCAGGTCGTCCGGTTCGCGAACGGTCGCCGACAATCCGACCGTCGTCATCTGCGGCGCCATCGCAAACAGTCGCGCGAGGCCAAGCGACAGCAGATCGCCCCGCTTGGAGGTGACCAGCGAATGCAATTCGTCGAGCACGACCCGCCGCAACCCGCCGAACAGCTCCCGCGCCTCCCGGTGCGCCAGCAGGAGCGCAAGCTGCTCCGGTGTCGTCAAAAGGATATCGGGCGGCTTTTCGATTTGGCGGGCGCGCTTGTGCGATGGCGTATCGCCGGTCCGGGTCTCGATCCGGATGGGCAGGTCCATCTCGCGGACCGGGGTTTCGAGATTGCGGGCAATGTCGGTGGCAAGCGCCTTGAGCGGCGAGATGTAGAGGGTGTGAAGCGCGTGGTCTCTGCGCGCCTTGCCCTTGGCGACTGCTTCCGACAATTCGACAAGGGTCGGAAGGAAGCCCGCCAGCGTCTTGCCGGCCCCCGTGGGTGCAACGAGCAGCACCGACCGCCCCGCCCCCGCCTTTTCGAGCAATTCGAGCTGATGCGACCGCGGCTGCCAGCCACGGGCCAGGAACCAGTCTCGAAAGGGGGGAGGAAGCAGCGACGCTTTGGATTTAGCCATCTTCAACCAAGATAGGCACAAATCCCGGCTTCGCCACGCATCATCGATCTTCCCATGTGGACGCGGCAAGCCGCGACTTGCTCTCCGGCCCGACTTGGGGTCAGGCTCGCCTCACCCCACCATGAGACATTCCACCATGACCTCCTCCCTCTCGTCCCTCAAGAACGCCGTCGCCATCGTCACCGGAGGCACCCAGGGCCTCGGCGAAACCATCGCCCGGACACTCGCCGAACGGGGCGCTTCCGGCCTCGTGATCTGCGGCCGCAACACCGAGCGCGGCCAAGCCGTCGCCAGGGACATCACGGCGCAAGGCTGCCGCACGGAATTCGTCACCGCCGACCTCGCAGATGTGGAGCAGGCCCGCGCGGTCGCCAAGCGCGCCGACAGCGCCTTCGGACGGGTCGACATCCTGGTCAACGCCGCCGGCATGACCGATCGCGGCACGATCTTCGACACCTCGCCCGAATTGTTCGACCGGATGTTCGCCGTCAATGTCCGCGCGCCTTTCTTCCTGATGCAGGAGGCCGCCACGATCATGCGGCGGGAGAAGATCGAGGGCACCATGGTCAACATCCTGTCGATGTCCGCCCATGGCGGCCAGCCGTTCATCTCCGCCTATTGCGGCTCGAAGGGCGCCCTCGCGACCCTGACCAAGAACGCGGCCTTCAGCCTGATGCCCTACCGGATCCGCGTGAACGGCCTGAATATCGGCTGGATGAACACGCCGGGAGAGGACCGCATCATGCGGACCTATCACGGGGCGCAGGACGGGTGGCTCGATGATGCCGTCAAGAACCAGCCGTTCGGCCGCCTTCTCGAGCCCGCGGAAGTGGCCCGCACGGTGGCGTTCCTCACCAGCCGCGAATCCGGCCTGATGACCGGCTCGATCATCGATTTCGACCAATCCGTGCTCGGCTGCTACGAGGATGCGCCGCATCCCTCGAAGCCCGCCCAGTAAGCCGGGGTCGGCCAGGGGAGCCGCTGTCAACCGCGCATCGGCTCCCTATATTCCCGACCCATGGCATTGCGCTCGACCGAGATCCTCACCCAGACCCCGCAAGGTCTCTATTGCCCGCTTGGCGATTTTCACATCGATCCGGTGCGCCCGGTCGACCGGGCGCTGATCACGCACGGCCATTCCGACCACGCCCGGTCCGGCCACCGCTCCGTGCTGGCGACCCGCGAGACGCTGCTGATCATGGCGCTCCGCTACGGCGAGGATTTCGCCGAGACGCGACAGGCGGCGACTTTGCGCGAGGACATGCGGGTCGGCGACGTGACGGTGCGTTTTACGCCCGCCGGCCATGTGCTGGGCTCCGCCCAGATCGTCATCGAGGCGGGGGGCACCCGCGTGGTGGTCTCGGGCGACTACAAGCGCGCCTCCGATCCGACCTGCCTCCCCTATGAGGTCATCCCCTGCGATGTGTTCATTACCGAGGCGACCTTCGGATTGCCCGTGTTCCGCCACCCCGATACGCGCGACGAGGTCCGGAAGCTCCTCGACTCGGTGGCGCTGTTTCCGGAGCGCGCCCATATCGTCGGCGCCTATGCGCTGGGCAAGGCCCAGCGCGTCATGGCACTGATCCGGGAGGCTGGGTACGACAGGCCGATCTATCTCCATGGGGCGATGGAGCGCCTGACCGAATTCTACAAGCGCGAAGGGGTGCCGCTCGGCGACACGCCGAAGGTCGCGGGCACCGAGCGGGGCAGCCTCGCCGGGGCCATCGTGGTCTGCCCGCCCTCCTCGCTCCAGGACCTCTGGTCGCGCCGCTTTCCCGACCCCGTCTCGTGCTTCGCCTCGGGCTGGATGCGCGTCCGGGCCCGCGCCCGGCAGAAAGGCGTCGAGTTGCCCCTGGTGATCTCCGACCATTCCGATTGGGACGAGTTGTGCCGCACGATCCTCGACACCGGAGCCGGTGAGGTCTGGGTCACGCATGGCCAGGAGGACGCCCTCGTTCATTGGTGCGAAACCCGCGCCATCCGGGCGCGACCGCTGCATATGCTCGGCTACGGCGATGAAGGCGAGGTCGAGGAAGCGCCGGTCCCGGACAGCGCCCTGGAGCCGAGTTCCCCATGAACCGCTTCGCCGCCCTCCTCGACCGCCTGGCCTTCGAGCCCCGCCGCAACGCCAAGCTGCGCCTGATGGTCGATTACTTCAGCCATGCGCCGGACCCCGACCGGGGCTATGCGCTCGCGGCGCTGACTTCGTCCCTGATGTTCAAGGAGGCCAAGGCCGGGCTGATCCGCGGGCTCGTCGAAGAACGGACGGACCCGGTGCTGTTCCGCATGTCCTACAATTACGTCGGCGATCTCGCCGAGACGGTGGCGCTGATCTGGCCGAACCCGGAAGGCGATCAGGGCTCGCCGGAGATGGCGGGACCCGGGCACAACAACCCCCCGCTCCATGTGCCGACCCTGACCGAGGTCGTCGAGACCCTCGCCACCGCCGGCAAGAGCGAATTGCCAGCGAAGATCGCCGGATGGCTGGACGCCCTCGATGAGACCGGCCGATGGGCGCTCCTGAAACTCATCACCCGTGAATTGCGGGTCGGCGTCTCCGCGCGGCTTGCAAAGACCGCCGTGGCGCAGCTTGGCGGGTTCGAGCCCGACGAGGTGGAATTGATCTGGCACGGGCTCGACGCGCCCTATGAGGAGCTTTTCGCCTGGGCGGAAGCGCGGGGGCCGAAGCCGGAATCGACCAATCCGGCGCCGTTCCGCCCGCCGATGCTGTCCCATCCGCTGGAGGACGAGGATTTCGCGAAACTGAATGCCGTCGATTTCGTCGGCGAGTGGAAATGGGACGGAATCCGCCTACAGGCGGTGGCGGGCCTCGCGAGCGACGGGCGATCCGTCCGGCGCATCTATTCGCGCACCGGCGAGGATGTGTCGCGGGCCTTCCCCGATCTCGTCGAGGCGCTGAATTTCGAGGGCGCCATAGACGGCGAATTGCTGATTGTCCGCGACGGGCGCGTGCAGAGCTTCAACGTGCTGCAGCAGCGCCTGAACCGCAAAGCCGTGACTCCCAAACTCACCGCCGATTTTCMGGTGCATCTGCGCGTCTACGACATTTTGACCGAGGGCGGCGAGGACTTGCGCGATCTTCCGTTTGCCGAGCGCCGCCAACGTCTGGAAGCGCTCGTCGCGCGGATCGGCGACCCCCGCATCGAGTTGTCCGCCATGGTGCCGTTTTCGTCCTGGGAGGAACTCGGCGCCGCGCGCTCGGACCCGGCATCCGTCGGCGCGGGCCCGGATGCGGATGCGATCGAGGGCTGCATGGTCAAGCGGTCGGACAGTCCCTACCTGCCCGGTCGTCCCAAAGGCTATTGGTACAAATGGAAGCGCGATCCCTATCTGGTGGACGCCGTGATGATGTACGGCCAGCGCGGTCACGGCAAACGGTCGTCGTTCTATTCGGATTATACGTTCGGCGTCTGGCGCGACGGTCCGGAGGGCGAAGAACTGGTGCCCGTCGGGAAAGCCTATCACGGCTTCACCGACGAGGAGCTGGGCAAGCTCGATCGCTACGTCCGCAACAACACCGTCAATCGTTTCGGACCGGTCCGCGAAGTCGAATATGGCAAGGACAAAGGGCTGGTGCTGGAAGTAGCGTTCGAGGGCCTGCAGCGCTCGACCCGGCACAAATCCGGCGTCGCCATGCGGTTTCCCCGCATCAGCCGAATCCGCTGGGACAAGCCAGCCGGCGAGGCGGATCGACTGGAGACGCTCGAGAAAATCCTCAAGCGCGGCGAGAAGGAAGTCCATCCGCTGAAGGACATGTGAGACGAAAGGTCGACAGCATGAGCAGTCTTGCAATCGAAACTCTAGCCGCGGGCAGCGTGACGCAGCAGGCGACGGGCCGGCTGCTGGTCGACACGAACGGACCCGGCTTCACCGAACTCACGGAAGCAGTATCCCGTTGGGTGTTCGCGAGCGGCATTCTTCAGGGCCTGCTGACGGTTCATTGCCGTCATACGTCCGCATCCCTGCTGATCCAGGAAAACGCCGACCCGGATGTCAGGCTCGACCTGATGACCGTCCTCGACCGGCTCGCACCGCGCGGTGCCGGTTATGTGCACACGACTGAGGGAGCGGACGACATGCCGGCCCATATCCGCAGCATGCTGACCGCCAGTTCCCTCGGCATTCCGGTCCTCGACGGACAGATGGTGCTAGGCTTGTGGCAGGGTATCTATTTGCTGGAGCATCGCGACCGTGAGCAAACGCGGGACGTGGTGTTCCATCTCATCGGCGCGTGACGCGCGCCGCCGTTTTCGGGACCACAAAAAACGTGGATTCTCCGGCCGCCTTGCTATTTTATGACCGTTCCGGGTAAGGCTCAGGAGGTTGCGTGGGGGAAGACAGGGTGCAAGGCCAGAATACCACGATCGTGATCGCCGACGACCATCCGCTGTTTCGCGGAGCCCTGCGCCAGGCCATCGGTTCGATCATGCCCCAGGCTCGCGTGATCGAGGCCAACGGTATGGAAGACCTGAACGCCGCCCTGGTGCATGAGCGCGACGTGGACCTGATCCTTCTCGACCTGACGATGCCCGGGGTTCAGGGGTTTTCCGGGCTGATGTCGCTCAGAGCCCAGCATCCGGAGCTTCCTGTCGTCATCGTATCGGCGACCGAGGAAGCAACCGTCATCCGGCGCGCCATGGAGTTCGGGGCGGCGGGTTTCATCCCCAAATCCATCAATATCGACAGCATCGGCGGCGCCATCGAGGCGGTCCTCGCCGGCGACACCTGGACGCCGCCCGATGTGGATCTCACAGCCGCTGAGGACAAGGAAACGGCGGATCTCGTCCGGCGTCTGGGAACATTGACGCCGCAGCAGGTGCGCGTTCTCACCATGCTGTCGGAAGGCCTTCTCAACAAGCAGATCGCCTATGAGCTCAGCGTGTCCGAAGCGACCGTGAAAGCCCACGTTTCGGCCATTCTCGACAAGCTCGGCGTCGATAGCCGCACGCAGGCCGTGATCGCCGCCGCCAAGATCGGGGTCACGCAGCGTCCCTCCCCTGCGATCCCCGACTAGAGCGCCGTCAGAAACCCGTCGATCCGCGACAAAGCCGCTTCCGAAAGCTGGCTGTCGAAGCGGATGAACACATGGCATCCGCCCGGCCAAATGGCGAGATCGTGACGGTTCCCCGACGAGGCCCATCGCGCCGCCATGAAGAGCGTATCGTCCAGCAGAAGGTCCCGGGTGCCGACCGAGAACAGGGCGGGCGGGAGCCCCTTCAGGTCGGCATAGAGCGGCGAGATCCGCGGATCGCGCCGGTCGCGGTCGGGACCGCAGAAATAATCCGTGAACATGCGCACGTCGCTCGTGTTCAGAATCAACCGGTCGCTGCCCCAGTTCGCCACACTGGGCGTCAGGCTGAGGTCGTAGCACCCCGCAAACAGGTTGGCGCCCCGGAAGGGCGCGAGGCCGTGCCGGTCACGCAGGCGCAGGARCGTCAGCGACGCCAGATGCGCGCCGGCGGATTCCCCGCCGATGAACAGCCGCTCGGTCCCGAACCGGCTTTGCGCCTCGCGAACCACCCAAAGGGCAGCAGCCTCGCAATCATCGGGGCCTGCCGGGAACGGATTTTCCGGCGCCAGCCGATATTCTACCGATACGACCGCCAGACCGCAGCGCTCGGCCAGACGGTCGAGCCAGGGATCCTGTTCGTCGGCCGTGCCCCATGTCCAGCCGCCCCCATGAATATGAAAATAGACGCCCTTCGGCTGCGCGGGCGCGATGATCCGCAAGGGAATGGCGCCCGCGGGCCCGTCGATTTCGATGATTGTCGCGCGGGGGCTCGCGGGCATATCGGGAAAGGGGCCGAGCCCCTGTCGGCGGCGCTCCCTGATCACCGACGGCGCCACCGAGGAGGGGTCGGGCAGGCTCGCGAGCCGCTTCAGGATCGCTTCATTCTGCTGGCGAATTTCCTCGCTGATGGCGGCGGGGTCGAAAAGCGCAGGGTCGATCATGCGGGACTCGGGGTGTTGCGTTCATCGTCGACCCTTGCGATGAAGCACACGCCCATGCCGGGGTCCAGCCCGGCTCCGGCGATGAGGGTTACGCGTATGTCCAATATGAACCGGTTTCTCGGCGGCTCCCCCGGCTCCGTCCTGGCCAAACTGATCTTCCTGTCGCTCCTCGTGGGCGCATTCATGGCCTTTCTGGGGATCACGCCGTTCGGGCTGGTCGAGGGCCTCTATCGCTGGATCGCCTCGGTCTTCGACCTCAGCCTCGACACTCTCGTGGAAATCGGCCGCTGGGTGCTGTACGGAGCCATCATCGTCGTGCCGATCTGGCTGCTCGCCCGTCTGTTCGGCCGGCGCTGATAGCCTCGTGGACACCCTGTCGAAGCAACGGATGATCGAGGTCACGCATCGGCGCTTGCTGATGCTCGCCCTGCCGATGACCCTGTCTCACGTGACGACGCCGTTGCTCGGCCTCGTCGACGCCACGGTTGTCGGCAGGCTCGGCGAGGCCCACCTGCTCGGCGCGGTCGCGCTCGGGGCGGTGATCTTCGATTTCGTGTTCTGGAGCTTCGGCTCGCTGCGCATGGCCACCGCCGGCCTCACCGCTCAGGCGACCGGCGCGGGAGACCGCCGCGAAGTGGATCGCACGCTTGCCCGTGCGCTGGTCGTCGCGGGCATCACCGGCGCGTTGCTGGTGCTGCTGCAATGGCCCATCGCCGGGATCGCCTTTCCGGTCGTGGGCGCGTCCGCGGCCGTGACCGAGGCCCTGTCGACCTATTTCTTCATCCGCATCTGGGCCGCTCCGTTCACGCTGGCCAATTACGTCATCCTCGGTTCGACGCTCGGGCGCGGCCGAACGGATCTGGGGCTTCTGCTTCAGGTCGCCATCAACCTCATCAACATCGTGCTGACCGCCACGTTGGTCCTCGCCTTCGATTACGGCGTCGCGGGCGCAGCGCTGGGAACCGCGCTGTCCGAGGCGATCGGCGTCGCGCTCGGGATCCTTGTCCTGCGTCGCCTCGGCTCCGATCCCCTGTCGGTCACATGGGGCGAAATCCTCAACCGCGCCGCCATGATCCAGACCATGGCGATGAATCGCGACATCATGATCCGCAACATCGCGTTGATCGCCGCCTTCTCGATCTTCAGTGCCATGGGCGCGCGATCAGGCGATGTGACGCTGGCGGCGAATGCCGTGCTCTACAACATGTTCTTGATCGGCGGCTACTTCCTCGACGGGTTCGCCACGGCGGCCGAAACCCTGTGCGGCCAATGCATCGGCGCCCGCGACGAGCGCGGGTTCCGGCGCGCCGTCGGCCTGAGCCTGTTCTGGAGCTTCGGCTTCGGGATCGCGGTCTTCGCATTGTTCTTTTTCGGCGGCGGGCACTTCATCGATTTCGTGTCCACCAATGCCGATGTGCGCGCCTATGCGCGCGAATTCCTCGTCTTCGCGGCGCTCACCCCGCTCGTGGGAGCGGCGGCTTTCGCGTTTGACGGGATCTATACCGGCGCGACGTGGACGGCGGCGATGCGCAACCTCATGGTATTGGCGTTCGCGCTGTTCGTCGCGCTCCTATTCGTCATGCGTGATGCCGGAAATACCGGTCTTTGGATTGCGTTCCTGTTCTTCCTCGCGGCGCGGGGAACCGGGCAGGCGTTCTTGTGTCCAAGGCTGACGAAGGCGACCTTCTTGCGTCTCGCCTAGAGCGTTCCTCTGGCGATCTGCGCCGCGTCACGGCCCGTGGCTTGCTCCAGCGAGGTCTTGTCCGCGTCGAGTCGCTGCAGCAATCCGCTCTTGATCTCGGCAACGAGTCCCGGCCCCTTGTAGATCATCGCCGAATAGAGCTGGATCAGGCTGGCGCCGGCGCGAATCTTCGCCCAGGCGGCCTCCGGCGAGTCGACGCCGCCGACACCGATCAGCGGAACGCGGCGTTCGACCCGCAGGAACGTCTCGGCGAGCATTCTTGTCGAGGGCGCGAAGAGCGGCCTGCCGGACAACCCGCCGGTCTCCTTTGCGAGCGCAGTTTCCTTGAGGCTCTGCGGACGGTCGATGGTGGTGTTGGAAACCGTCAGGCCGTCGACCCGGCGAGCGAGGGCCGTCTTCACGATCGCATCGAGGCCGTCGAGGGACAGGTCGGGGGCGATCTTCAGCAGAATCGTCGTTGGCGAGCTTCCTGCATCGGCCTCGTCGCGCGCCTCGATACAGCGCGCCAGGAGGTCGTCCAGGAACGCCTCCCCCTGGAGGTCCCGCAATCCGGGCGTATTCGGCGACGAGACGTTGATGGTGATGAAGTCGACGAGCCCGCAGAGCTCGCGGATGCAGGTGACATAATCGCCGATGCGATCATCGGAATCCTTGTTGGCTCCGATATTCACACCGACGATGCCGGGCCTTCCTCGCCGCGCCGACAGACGTTTCTTGACCGCCGCCAACCCGTCGCTGTTCAGGCCGAACCGGTTGATGATCGCCTCGTCCCGCGGCAGGCGAAACACTCGCGGGCGTGGATTGCCCGGCTGGGGCTTCGGCACGACGCCGCCGATCTCCACGAAACCGAATCCGAGCCCGAGCAGCTGGTCCGGCACGTCGCATTGCTTGTCGAACCCGGCCGCGAGCCCAACCGGATTGGGGAAGTGCTGGCCGAATGCGTCAACCCCGAGGCGGGCGTCGTCCTTGGGCAAAGGCCCGATGGGCAGGGCCGACAGGCTCTTGATCGTCAGGTGATGAGCCGTCTCCGCGTCGAGGGTGTGCAGCAGCCGTTTGGCCAAGGGGAAGAGAGATGGCAGCAGCGAGGCGATCATGATTCGGTATCCGGAAAGACATGGCGGCCGTCGGGGCCGAGGGGGAGCGGCTTCGACCACAGCACGGCCGAGAGCGGCAGCGAACCATAGAGATGCGGGAACAGGTCGCCTCCCCGCGATGGCTCGTAACGGAGCCTGTCGCCGAGCCGTTCCGCGTCGATTGCGATCAACAGAAGATCCGTCTGGCCGGAAAAGTGCCTCGCGGCGGTCTCCCTGACCTGCGAGAGCGTGGAAAAGTGGAGGTAACCATCCCGTAGGTCGACAGGCGCGCCGTCGAACCGGCCAGCCGCTTCGGCCACGCTCCACAGTTGGCGCGCACAGATTTTGTAAATCGTCGTCATGCTATTGTGGAGTAGCGAGCGACGGCAAAAGGAGCAACCGCAAGATTAACTCCGAAGGGCGATACTTTTTTCATATTGCGCAAGCCACAGAACAACCTTAATTCCTACCATTAGGTTCGGGTTCAGTGAATTCGGACAGCCCAGCTAAGGTTCACAACCATGTTGTCTCATGACCGCGTTTGGGCCGCCGTCGACGCCCTGGCTGCTCGCCACGGGATGACCGCATCGGGATTGGCCCGCAAGGCCGGACTGGATGCGACCAGCTTCAACAAGTCGAAACGAACGAGCCCGGAGGGACGCGACCGCTGGCCGTCGACCGAGTCGATCGCCAAGATCCTGCGCGCGACCGGCGCCACCCTTGAAGATTTTCTGCGCCTCGTGGAACCGGGCGGATCGCTCCGCCGATCCATGGTGCCGCTGATCGGGAT
>NZ_JBFUHH010000040.1:0-36083 GCF_056402495.1 Microvirga sp. P4_A5
GCGATGCTCTTCTTCAACGCATCCATGATGCTGACCACGTTGCTGGGGCGCTCCGCCTCGGCCTTCTTCCGTGGCGGTGCCTTGCCGCCGCTTTTTTTCTTCGCCGCGATGATGTCCTTCAGGGCTTTCTGCACCGGATCACGGACCATCGCGGGGTCCCAATCCTGCGTCCTCTCCTCGATGAGCTTCGTCACGAGAGACTTGAGGCCCGGCTCGATCTTCTCGTCCTTGATTTCGGCAAAATACTGATCCTCGTCCCGAACCTCATCGCCGTAGCGCAGGGTCCACAGCACAATGCCGTTGTCGCGCGGCTCCAGCATCACCGCCCGTTCGCGCCGATAGAGAACGACCCGTGAAATGCCCACCATGCCGGTCGCCTTCATGGCCTCGCGAATGACCGAATAGGCCTCCTCGGCGACCGGATCGGCGGGCGTCAGGTAATGCGGCTTGTCGTACCAGATCCATTCGATGGAATCGCGCGGCACGAACATGTCGATTTCGATCGTCCGCGTGCTTTCGAGCTTCACCGCATCGAGCTCATCGTCCTCCAGGACCACGTAGGCGTCGTCGCCGGTCTGATAGCCCTTGACCTCGTCCTCGCGCTCCACGGCTTCGCCTGAAACCGCATCCACATAGCGACTCTCGATCCGGTTGCCGGTCTTGCGATTGAGGGTGTGGAACCGGACCTTCTCGTTGTCCGAGACCGCCGGCGTCATCGCGACGGCGCAGGTGACGAACGAGAGTTTCAGGTAGCCTTTCCAGAATGTCCTCGGTGCCATGGGAATGCCTTGAGCTTGGCTGCGCGACAGCGGATCAACCACCGGGCAGCCCCATCGTTCCTGAGAACCAAAGCGCGACCTTGAGCGTTACCGCACGCCACTCGCGTGAAGTGAGCGACAAGACGGTGATCCATCGTGGCGCAAGACAGCAAGCTTTCGAAATACCGGGCGAAGCGGGATTTCACCAAGACCGCCGAACCGAGCGGCGAGGGTGGAACGGCGCACGGCAAGCGACGCCGGTTCGTGATTCAGAAGCATGCGGCGACCCGCCTGCATTACGACCTCCGCCTGGAGCTCGATGGCGTCTTCAAATCCTGGGCCGTGACGCGGGGGCCGTCTCTCGATCCGGCGGACAAGCGCCTTGCCGTCGAGGTGGAGGATCATCCGCTCGATTACGGCGATTTCGAAGGCACGATCCCGAAGGGGCAATATGGCGGCGGGACCGTGATGCTCTGGGACCGGGGCTATTGGGAGCCTGAGGGCGATCTCTCTCCCGAAGAAGCGCTGGCCGAGGGTGACCTGAAATTCACCCTCGATGGCGAGCGGCTGCACGGCAGCTGGGTTCTCGTGCGCATGAAGACCGACCGCACGGGCGGCAAGCGGACCAATTGGCTCCTGATCAAACATCGCGACGAATTCAGCCGCGAGGGCAAAGGCGACGCCATTCTGGCCCAGGACAAATCGATTGCCTCCGGCCGCACGATGGAGGCCATCACCGCCGGAAAGGGACGGGGGCCCAAACCCTTCATGGCAGCCGAGAAGGCGGATGCTGAGCCGGATGCGGTCTGGKACAGCAGCCGGGGCAGCGCCGCCGACGCCCGCAAGCAGGCAAAATCGCCCGCTTCTGCCTTGAAGAAGACGAAGGACGGGTCGTCGCGCCGATCCTCGATCATCCTCCCCGATTTCGTCCCGCCGCAGCTTTGCGAGTCCGTCGAGCGTCCGCCGGCGGGTGCGGGCTGGGGACACGAGATCAAGTTCGACGGCTATCGCGTCCAGCTCCGGGTCGCAGGCGGAAAGGCAACGCTCAAGACCCGGAAGGGACTCGATTGGACCGACAAGTTCGGGGCGATCGCCCGCGAGGGAGCCTTGATGCCCGATTGCATCCTCGACGGCGAGATCGTGGCGCTCGACAGCAACGGCGCACCGGATTTCGCGGCGCTGCAGGCGGCCTTGTCCGAGCAGGAAACCGACAACCTCATCTTCTACGCCTTCGACCTGCTGTTGACGGGCGATGCGGATCTGCGCTCGAAGAAGCTCATCGAGCGCAAGGCTGAATTGGAAACCCTTCTCGATGCGCGAGGCGTGGGCAAGGACACCCTCATTCGCTTCGTCGAACATTTCGAGACCGGCGGCGACGCCGTGCTGAGATCGGCGTGCCGCCTGTCGCTGGAAGGCATCATCTCCAAGCGCCTCGACGCGCCGTACCGATCCGGCCGCACGAAAAGCTGGACCAAGGCCAAGTGCCGGGTCGGGCACGAAGTGGTGATCGGCGCCTGGACCACGACGAACGGTAAATTTCGATCCCTGTTGGTGGGCGTCCATCGGGGCGACCATTTCGTCTATCTCGGCCGAGTCGGAACGGGGTACAGCGAAGCCAAGGTGAGGCAATTGCTGCCGCGCCTGAAGGCGGTCGAAACCGACAAATCCCCCTTTACGGGAATCGGCGCGCCCCGGAAGGATGCCAGCATCCACTGGGTCAAACCCGAACTCGTCGCCGAGATCGAATTCGCCGGTTGGACCGGTGCCGGCATGGTCCGGCAGGGAGCGTTCAAGGGTCTGCGTGAGGACAAGCCGGCCGAGGAGGTGGAGGCGGAGAAACCCGCGCCTCCGGAAAAGACCGCCGTGCCGATGCCCAAACCCGCCGGCGGCAAGACCGCAGCAGCCAACACCGCAGCCGCGAGCGGCAGGGCGAAAGCGGGCAAGGGCGCCAAGCCCGTCGTCATGGGCGTGGTCCTGTCGAGTCCCGACAAGGAGCTCTGGCCCGATGGCGGTGACGGGAAACCCGTCACCAAGCTGGACCTCGCGCGCTATTACGAAGCGGTCGGGCCTTGGATGATCGCGCATATCGAAGGCCGGCCCTGTTCGATCATCCGAGCGCCCGATGGCTTGGGAGGCGAGCAGTTCTTCCAGCGACACGCCATGCCCGGCACCTCGAACCTTCTGGAATTGGTCACCGTCTTCGGCGACCGCAAACCTTACCTGCAGATCGACCGCGTCGAGGGACTGGCGGCGGTCGCGCAAGTCTCCGCGCTCGAGCTTCATCCCTGGAACTGCCAGCCGAAACAGCCGGAGATTCCCGGGCGCCTCGTGTTCGATCTCGATCCCGCCCCCGACGTTGCTTTTTCAGCGGTCGTCGAAGCCGCGAAGGAAATGCGCGACCGGCTCGAACAGGTCGGCCTGGTCAGCTTCTGCAAGACCACCGGCGGCAAGGGCCTGCATGTGGTAACGCCGCTCGCGGCTTCCAAGAAAAGCAAGCTGACCTGGGCCCAAGCGAAATCCTTCGCGCGGGAAATCTGCGCATTGATGGCGCGTGACAATTCCGACCGATACCTCGTCAACATGTCGAAGAAGCTTCGCGAGGGGCGGATCTTTCTCGATTACCTGCGCAACGACCGGATGGCGACCGCCGTCGCGCCGCTGTCGCCTCGCGCCCGCCCCGGCGCAACCGTTTCGATGCCGCTCGTCTGGTCCCAGGTGAAAGCCGATCTCGATCCGACGCGCTACACGATCCGCACCGTCCCCGGGCTGATCGGGAAGAGCAAGGCATGGGTCGAGTATTGCGATAGCGAACGCTCTCTCGAAGAGGCGATCAAGCGTCTCGGAAAGGCGAGGTTGGCCGCGTGAGCAGCGACAGCACCACGGCGCCGCGGTCGCGAAATACCGCCGCTCCGACACAAGCCAAATCCGCGTTCGCGATCCCGCTGGACACCCCGCCGATGGAAGCGAAGTCGGCCGAAGCCCTGCCGGAGGCGGGCGGCCCCTGGCAATACGAGCCCAAATGGGACGGCTTTCGTTGCCTTGCCTTCAAGGCGGGCGATCAGGTGGAACTGAGGGCGAAATCCGGCAAGCCTCTCGGGCGCTATTTTCCCGAAGTCGTCGCGCTCCTGCGGGATCTCGACAGTCCCGATTTCGTCGTCGACGGCGAATTGGTGATCGAGATCGAAGGGCATCTCGCGTTCGACGCCCTTCAGATGAGACTTCATCCGGCCGAGAGCCGCATCCGGAAGCTCGCGGCGGAAACACCTGCGAGGCTCATCCTGTTCGACATGCTTGTCGCTCCTGGCGGCGAAAGCCTGATGGGCGAAAAGCTGGCGGATCGTCGCCGGGCCCTCGACACCTTCATGAAGAAGGCCGGAAGAGCGAACCATCTCGTCCTGTCACCTGCGACGACGGACCGGAAGAAGGCGGCGAAATGGCTCGGCGCGGCGGGCCATGGGGAGACCGACGGCGTGGTCGCAAAGCGCCTCGACGGCCCGTATGCGCCGGGCGAGCGAACGATGATCAAGGTCAAGCGGCTTCGCACCGCCGATTGCGTCATCGGCGGGTTTCGCTATGAGAGCCGCTCGCGCCAGGTCGGTTCGCTGTTGCTGGGTCTCTACGACGATCTGGGCAAGTTGAACCACGTGGGTTTCACCTCCACCATCGCGAATGAAGAACGCGCGGCATTGACCAAGCGACTCGAAGCCTTGCGGGAGGAACCGGGCTTTACCGGCAAAGCGCCGGGTGGCCCAAGTCGGTGGAGTACCGAGCGCAGCGGCGAATGGGAGCCGCTGCGGCCTGAGCTGGTCGTCGAAGTGCGCTACGACCACGTGACCGGCGACCGGTTCCGGCATGGCACCAAGCTCATGCGCTGGCGTCCCGACAAGGACCCACGCCAATGCACGTGCGAGCAGATCGAGCCGCCGCTGGCCGATGTCACGGTGTAGGCAGGCGCGGTCGCTTCAATACGCGGATTCGTAGATCGCCAGCGCGTCATCATAGGTGACGTCGCGCGGATTGTTCGCCAGCAGCCGCTGGACGTTCATGGCATCCCGCGCGAGCATCGGCAGGTCGTCTCGTCCCACACCCACGTCGCGAAGCCTCTGGGGATAGGGCATGTCCGCGACGAGCGACCGAAGCGCGGCGACGAAGGCGTCCGCCCCGTCGGAGGCGTCGCGGAAGCGCTCTCCTTCTGGAAAGAGGGCTTCGGCCAATTGTGAATACGGGCGATCCGCAATCGGTCGATTGAATGCGATCACCGGCAGCAGCACCAGCGAATTGCTCAGGCCGTGCGGAACGCCGAAGTGCCCGCCCAATGGGTAGGCGAGGGCGTGAACCGCGCCGACGGGCGCATTTGCAAACGCCATACCGGCAAGCAGCGAACCTTGCAGCATCGCCGTTCTGGCATTCTCGTCCGCGCCGTTCGCCACGGCGTTTCGGATATTGCCGAAGAGAAGCTGAAGCGCCTTCAGCGCCAGCGCGTCGGAGACGGGATTTTTTTTCAACCTGCTGGTGAACGCCTCGATCGCATGCACCATCGCGTCGATGCCCGTCATGGCGGTGACCGCTGGCGGAAGGCCGAGTGTCAGGCGGCCATCGAGCAGGGCCAGATCGGGGTAGAGCAGGGGCGACACCACCCCCTTCTTCTCGTGTGTGGGCGTTGTCACGATCGCGATCGGGGTCACCTCCGATCCGGTCCCGGCGGTGGTCGGAACCTGGATCAGCTTCTGCCGCGGGCCGCGCGCCAGGCCGATCCCGTAGATCGATTCGATATCCTGCGGCGCGCCACCAAGCAGCGCCACGAGTTTCGCGGTGTCGAGCGACGAGCCTCCTCCGATACCCATCACGCCGTCCGTGCCCGCCGCCCGCGCCGCTGCAACGGCCGCCAGAACGGTGTCCTGCGGTGGGTCGGGCAGGACGTCCGAAAACAACACCGCGTCGATGCCCGTTGCCGCCAACGCCGCGAGGATGGGTTGCAGCACGCCGGCTTTCAGCAGGCCTGCATCCGTCACCACGAAAACCCGCCGCATTCCGAGGTCCCGGGCCATCTCCCCGAGGCGCGCGCTTCCGCCGGCCTGGCAAACGATGCGGGGCGTCGTCTCGAACACAAAATCGCTCATGGCATCTCCGGCTGGTGGTTCGCGGGAGTTTACGCGGGAAGAACCGTGGAACACCAGAGAGGCGGCGATCTCCTAATGCGACATCAGCACCGGGACGGTCATCGAGTGCAGGATCTCGCGGGTCGTGCCGCCCAGCACGAGTTCGCGCATCCGGGAATGCCCGTAGCCGCCCATCACGATGAGGTCGGCGCCGACATCGGCGGCGTCCGACAACAGCATGGGCGTCACCTCCCTCGCACTGCCGGGCAGGCTCTTCGGCACGGCGGTGATTCCGTGACGCCCGAGATGGCGTGCCAGGGCGGCGCCCGATACCAGCTTGTCCTCAGCACTGCGATCGGCCGAGGTGACGATGTGCACCTCCGACGCCAAGGCGAGGAGGGGGAGCGAATCCGCGACCGCGCGCGCGGCCGTCGCACCGCCATCCCAGGCGATGAGGACGCACTTCAGTTTCGGGATTTTGTGGATGTACGGAATGATGATCACGGGACGCCCGGACCCGAACAGGGTGGCTTCCAGGATGTCTCCGGTGCCGACGCCCGCGGGATCGGATTGTTGCAGGATGGTTGCGTCGAAACAGCGGGCGAGCCGCGATAGTGCATCGGCCCCTCGGCCGGGGGCCGCCTCGAATTTCAGCGTCTCGGCGGTGACGCCTTCGAGACGAGCCGTTTCGGAAAAGCCGCGAAGGACGCCGTCCGCGCTGCGATCGGCTTCTTCCCACAACTGGCGAACCAACGCCTTCGGGACGGTACTCTCCAGGTTCACCGGAAAATGCGGCTCGACCACGGCCGCGGCTGCCGTCAAATGGGCCCCGCACGCGCCGGACAGCCAGCGCGCGTAGCGGCCGGCCGCCTCCGTGCCGTCTCCAACCAGAACCAACATRTCCTTCAAGGACATGCTCCCCTCCCACTACCATCAGGACCCGCGAAATTCGGCGTCGTCCGGCGAACAGGTTGTCAGATGTCGGGCCGCAGGACTTTGACCTTTCGCAAAGGGGAAAAAGTCGGGTCGCGCATCGCGAGAATTTGGTTGCGCAGGCGGCGCAGGATTTCAACGCCGCGCCGGCTGTGCAAGTCTGTGGTGGAGTGGCCTGGATAACCGGCATGCAGAATGACGTCCCGCTTGTCCCGCCGAACCCACGGCCTTACTCCGGACGTCACGCGAGGCGCGCATTGCCTTGGCACGCGCTCGCCGCCGCGGATGTATTCCAGGAGCTGGATTCCAGCGAAAACGGACTCAGCGTCAGCGAGGCGGCGGCCCGTCTTCTGGCGGATGGACCCAACGTTCTTCCCGAACCTCCAGGGCGTACAATCCTCTGGGTCGTGCTGGATCAGTTGAAAAGCCCGCTCATCTACCTCCTTGTCGCGGCGGCGGTCGTGTCGGTCGCTCTTGCAGAGTGGGACGACGCGGTGTTCATCGTCCTCGTCCTTGCCATCAACACGACCATCGGCGCGGTGCAGGAATGGCGCGCGCAGGAGCACACGGCGGCGTTGCGGTCGGTCATCCGGACCACGGCTCGGGTGTTGCGAGACGGCATCCTGCGGAGCCTGGACGGTGCAGCGCTCGTGGTCGGCGACATCGTTCACCTCGAGGCCGGCAATCGCGTGCCGGCGGATGTCCGCCTCATCCGCGCGGCGGAAATCGAGGCCGACGAATCGTCGATGACCGGCGAGTCCCTGCCTGTCGAGAAGGACGCGAACGCGCCCGGCGACGTGTCCACCGTTCTCGCGGATCGCAAGACCATGCTGTTTGCCGGCACCGTCGTTCAGCGCGGTCATTGCGTCGCGTTGGTGGTGGGGACCGGGAGCGGGACCGAGATCGGTCGGCTCGCCCAAACGCTCGTGAGCCCCAGCGCCGTTCCGCCCTTGACGCGGCGCCTCGAGCGGCTCACCCGGTTGCTCGGCATCGCCGCCCTGGTGATGGTGGCGGCCGTTGTGGCGCTGCGGCTCGTCGGCGGCGCGCCGCTTCGAGACACCTTTTTCCTGGCGACCGCCCTCGCGGTGTCGATCATCCCCGAGGGGCTCCCCGTCGCGGTGACCGTGGCCTTGTCGATTGCGACGCGCAGGATGGCGCGCCGGAACGTCATCATCCGGTCCCTACCCGCCGTGGAGGGGCTGGGCGCATGCACCGTCATCGCCACCGACAAGACCGGCACCCTGACCCTCAATCGCCTGACCGCCAAACGGCTCTGGCTTCCCGGCCACGGGGTCGTGGATGTGGCGGGCGAGGGCTTCGACGTTGCGGGCGGTTTTTCGCTCGCCAGCGACCCGGCCTCGGAAAGTGCTCTCGCGGCCATCCGTACGCTGGGCCTGACGTCCGCGCTCTGCAACGATGCCAGTTTCGAACCGGACCTCGGCGAGCAAAGCGCCACCGGCGATATGGTCGATATCGCCTTCCTGGTGCTGGCCGCCAAGGCGGGGATCGACGTGAGGGAGTTGCGACGGCTTTCCTTGCGCGTGAGCGAGATACCGTTCTCGGCCGAACGCAAATTCGCGGCGACGCGGAATCGTCACGGCGATGGCGACCATCTCCATGTCAAAGGCGCCGCCGAGGTGGTCATTCCTTTGTGCCTTGGAGATGTGCAAACAGAGGCTGTCAATGTCGCGAACGAGATGGCGACGGCAGGATATCGCGTCCTTGCCATCGCGACGAAGCGCTTCCACCGATCTGATAGCGAGCCCTTGGCCGAAATCCTGTCGGAGGGTCTCCGTGATCTCGACTTTCTCGGATTGGTGGGATTCATGGATCCCCTGCGACCCGAGGCGAAGGAAGCCGTGTCGCTTTGCCGGCGCGCGGGCGTCGCGGTCAAGATGGTCACGGGCGACCACGCGGCAACGGCGCTGACGATCGCGCGGCAACTCGGCATCGCCGAGACGCCCGACGATGTCGTCACAGGCTACGAGCTCGCGTCATTCCCCGGCGACGGCCCGGAAGTGGCGGCCCTGGTCCACCGCGCATCGGTCTTCGCCCGGGTGGAACCGTCGCAGAAAGTCCAGATCGTGGAGGCGCTGCAGGCCGGTGGCGATGTGGTGGCTGTGACGGGAGACGGGGTGAACGACGCGCCCGCCCTCCATCGCGCCGATCTCGGTGTCGCCATGGGGCTCGGCGGGACCGACGTCGCGCGAGATGCGGCGGACCTCGTCCTCACCGACGACAACTTCGCCTCCGTGGTGGCGGGGATCGAGGAAGGGCGCGCGGCCTATGCCAATATCCGCAAGGTCGTATACCTCCTGATCAGCACGGGGGTGGCCGAGGTCGTGGTGTTTCTCCTCGCTCTCCTGACCGGCCTGCCCGTACCTCTCACAGCCATCCAGCTGCTCTGGCTGAACCTCGTGACCAACGGCGGACAGGATGTGGCGCTGGCTTTCGAACATCGCGAGCCGGGGCTGCTCGATCGCCCTCCGAGGGGCGCGAACGAACCGATTTTCGACCGTTTGATGATGCGCGAAACCGCGATATCGGGCGCCTATATGGGCTTGGTCGCCTATGCGGTGTTCGCAATCGCGCTCGCGCAAGGTCTCGACGAATTCGACGCTCGCAACGTGCTGCTCTTCCTGATGGTGGCGTTCGAGAACGTCCACGTGTTCAATTGTCGCTCGGAGAGTGTCTCGGCATTCAGAGTTCCCCTCAGCAAGAACTGGCCGTTGCTCGCCGCCGTCGTCGCCGCCCAATCCGTCCACGTGGCGGCGGCATTCATCCCCGGCATCAGGGACGTGCTGCGGGTGGCGCCGATCTCCTTTGAACTCTGGCTGTTGCTGTTTCCGATCGCCGGCTCGGTTCTCCTCGTCATGGAAGTCGACAAGGCGCTTCGTCAGCGGTCGCTGTCGCGATCCCGCTGAGAACCGAACCAGCGTTCCATCATGTCCCGCATGGGGCCGGCCATGCCCCTCGGTCCCATTCCCATCATCAGCATCGGCAGACGCCGTTTCTGCGCCTCGTCGAGGCTGGTATAGAGGGGACCGGCGGCATCCGAGAGCTTGCGAAGGGCCTCGACGCCTTCGTCCATCCGGTCGACCATGGTCTTGAGCATGCCCATCGGGTCGTCCCGCATCCTGCGGTGTTCGTCCGGCATCGTCTGCATGTGTGAGACGTGAAGCCTTGCAAATGCGCGCAGTGCCTCCTCGACCGGCGGCCAGAGCTTTTCCTGCTCGGCGGACAGCCTCAGCCCGGCATGGAGCGCCGCGATTCTCGCATCCACGAAAGCGGCGGCGTCGTCGGGCGAGAGGCGGCCCATCATTCCCATGCGGGCACCCCCCATCAGGTGCTCCATCATGCCGCCCAGCCCGTCGCCGCGAGGACCCATGTCCCAAGGCTCGGTCGCCATGGCGGGAGGGAGGAGAAGACCGGCAGCCAGGAAGGTTGCGGCGAGGATGCGTTTCATCTCTGCGTCTCCGGCGAAATCCGTCGGCGATCTGGTCACAGGGTTTTCGATGGCGCATTGCGGAAGATCAAATTCGGACCGCTGCAGGCTACTAGACTTGCCATTGCGCGCGCGAGGTCAGTCATGAACCCGTCGAAACCACGTCACCCCGAGACCAAGCCCAACCCGGCGGATCCGCTCTCGAACCCTTCGTCGCTGCCCGATCACACGGGTGGAGATCTTCCTTTGCCGGAAGGCGATGACGCGCCGGAAAGGGAGGGTGAAATCGCGCCGCCGCCGGGCAGGCCCGAACCCAACCACCCGCTCGGCCCCCGCGACATCGTGGACAAGAGGTGAGGGTAATTCCGGCCGCAAAGTGAGTGGGTGAACCGGTCGGTCTTTGACAAATCTCATCGCCGGATCCCGCGGCGAGGCGCTTCCTTCTGCAAGTGAGGCAAGCGGCGAATATCCCAGTCTCGCGTCATTTCGCCCAAGGCCCAGCGCAGGAGGGTTCGATGAAGCGCATCCTTGCACCGACAGACGGTTCGTCCCATTCACGCAAGGCGCTGGCCTTCGCGGCCGACCTCGCCAAGCGTTACGATGCCGAGCTGCTGGTCGCGCATGTGACGAACGAGACCAGGATCACCGACGACGACCGGCGACTTGTGGAAACCGAATACGCGTCGGAGATCGGGGCGGCCCTGAAGCGTGCGGAGGCGCAAGTGGCCGACTCGGTGGTCGGCCTGCCGATTGCCACGCAATTCGAATACGAGGCGACGGCAACCTCGGTGGGGAGAGTCCTGGGCGAACAATTGCTAAAATCCGCCGAGGATTATCTGCGTGAACAGGGTGCGACACGGGTCCACACCGTTCTGGTCCATGGCGATCCGGCCAAAACGCTCCTGTCCATTGCCGATGAGGACAATATCGATCTCATCGTCATCGCGAGCCGCGGCCACGGCGAAATCCAGGCGCTCCTATTGGGGAGCGTCTCCAACAAGGTGGCCCACATGGCGCATTGCCCGGTCCTGCTGGTGAGGTAATGCGGGTGGCGTTGAGCGTCAGGTCGCATGCACCAGATGACGCTCGATTTCGTAGACGGGGATCTTGGTCAGATCCTTGTTGAACTCGGCCAGGATCCGCTGCTTCACCGGCTCGGAAAAACGGTTGCGAAGCTCGGCGAGGGTGCGCGGGGGAGCCGCGACCACGATGTGTTTCACGGTGCCGTCTGCGCAGATCGCATTGACCGCCTCGGCCACCTCCGCGGCGAATTTTTGCTCTGCCATCGCGTGCCAATCGGATTGCTCGACCGAACTGCGCTGGTCGAGCCCGAACACGCGGCCAGGCTTGTCCGTTCCCTGTTGCTGCGAGGGCGGATTGTCAGGGGCGTTGAGCACCCGCTCGACCTGCAGGTTGGGATAGAGCTCGTCTCCCTTGTTTTTCAGGAACAGCGCCTTCCTGCCGTCGCCGACCAACACGAGACTGTCGTGAGGGATTTTCAGGGCTTTGTTCACGGTGATCCTCCTGTTGCAACCGCGCGGAGACCGCGCCGAAAACACATCAGGTAAGGGCCGTTCGCCAGCTAGCGCCGGCTTGCGGCGTCTTGGCAGTAGCAAAGGCGGTTGGCCCAAACAGCACATTGATCCTCGTCAATAAAGCTTCGGGCTGGAAAAGGTATTTTGACCTGCGCCTGTCAACATCCGCGCCGACAGGCGCCATCGGTCCGTCCCCGGGGAAGTGCCATGCACCAATTCGAAGACCGCGCGAGCGCCGGGCGCCTGCTCGCGGCTCAGTTCGTCGGGATGAACGTTCCCCAGCCGGTCGTTTTGGCGCTGCCGCGAGGCGGCGTTCCGGTCGGCTTCGAAATTGCCAAAGCCCTCAATGCGCCGCTCGATCTCGTCATGGTACGAAAGATCGGGTTGCCGTCCCAGCCGGAACTGGCCGCGGCCGCGATCGTCGACGGCGAGCGCGCCGATCTGGTGCTCAACGACGAGGTCATTCGTTTCTCCGGCTTGAGTCGCGAAGACGTGGACATGCTGGCGAGCCGCGAACTGGCCGAAATCGAACGTCGCCGGAATCTCTATCTGTCAGGCCGCGCGCCCGTTCCGGTGGCCGGGCGGACGGTGATCGTGGTGGATGACGGCGTCGCCACGGGGACAACGATGAGGGCCGTGCTGAAAGCGCTCGCCCGGCGCGGGGCCAACAAGATCATGCTCGCGGTCCCGGTCGCCCCCGCCGACGAAATCGTGGCGTTGCRGGCGCTCGTCGATGACGTCGTCTGCCTGCTCCTGCCAGAAACGTTTTTTGGCATCGGAGAATTCTATCGCGATTTCCATCAGCTCAGCGACAGAGAGGTCATCGCGTTGCTCAAGGCGCCGACCGAGACGCCGAATGCGCCGGCGGGGCCAGCCGTCACCCCCCGTCGCGATTGAGGTCCGGCCGTCGGCATCGAGGTTACGATTGATCGCGGCATGTCGATCGCGCGCGCCCGATCTGATACGTAATCGAAAGCGCATGGAAATCGAAGAGGCGGGCCGTGGCGGTGAAAAGCGCGGGGATTGTCCTCTATCGTCACACGGGCGCGGAACTCCTCGTTCTCCTCGTGCATCCGGGCGGGCCGTTCTGGAAGAACAAGGACCTCGGCGCGTGGTCGATCCCGAAAGGCGAATACGGGCCGGACGACGACCCCGCATCGGTGGCCTTACGCGAATTCGAAGAGGAACTAGGGACCCGACTGAGCGGGCCCATGCGGGCGCTTGGAACCATCGTGCAGCGCAGCGGCAAGGCGGTTACCGCCTTTGCGATGCAGGGCGAACTCGATACGAGCGCCATCCACAGCAATACCTTCACGATCGAATGGCCACCGCGAAGCGGAAAGATGCAGGCCTTTCCTGAAATCGACCGTGCGGAATGGTTCTCCCTTTCCTCAGCACGCGAAAAGCTTCTGCCCAGCCAATGCGAACTTCTCGACCGGCTCGTCGCGCTCGTCGAGGGCGGGCTGCCGGGATGCGGCTGCTGAGTTCCAAACCGCGACACGTTGCATTGACGATAATCAACATGCGTAGCTGGCTGGGCTGTAAGCTGCCTCCATGGTTGGGTCCTACCGCACACGAGATATTCTTGTCGGGACTTCCCGATTGCCCGGCTCGCTGACGGTCTCGCCGTCCAGCCGTGGGCTGATCGTCTTCGCACATGGCAGCGGATCGAGCCGTCTCAGTCCGAGAAACACGCTCGTGGCCACGCGGCTGAACCGGGAAGGATTCGCGACGCTCCTCTTCGATCTTCTCACCGAGCGGGAAGCGCAGGATCGTCGGAACGTGTTCGATATCCCGCTGCTGGGAGGACGTGTCGTCGATGCCGTCCAATGGCTGAAAAGCCGGCCTGATCTCGCTTCGCTTCCGATCGGGCTTTTCGGAGCAAGCACCGGCGCGGCGGCCGCTCTCGTCGCGGCGGCGGCCGCGCCCGAACACGTGATGGCCGTGGTATCGCGCGGCGGGCGCCCGGATCTCGCAGACGATGCGCTGCCGGAGGTTCGCGCGCCGACGCTTTTGATCGTCGGCGGGGCCGATATCGAAGTCCTGGCGCTGAACCGGGGCGCGCAGGCCCGGATGCGGTGCCCCACGCGGCTGACGATCGTCCCGGGCGCGTCGCATCTCTTCGGGGAGCCGGGAGCCCTGGAGGCGGTCGTCCTCGCTGGCGCCGACTGGTTCCTCCAGCATCTCGCGCCGGTCGGCCCCGAGGCGGCGCGCGCCTGATGCGACAGCCGCGCATCCGCGCCATTGATTTTTATCAAAACTGTCGCTGTTTCAACAGCTTAAAATTGTTTCCTGTCACGGCGTGGGCACTTCCTGCCCCGCCGTAGTAAGAGGGAGAGTCGGATGAGGACCATCACCAATCGGACGGAGGACGTCGCTCTGAACGTCGGCAACCTGATCCTCGGCGTGGCCCTTTTCGCCTCGCCCTGGTTCCTTGGCATGAGCACCGACACCTCCACTACCTGGAACACCTGGATTGCCGGTGGCGTGATCGCAGTCGTGGCCGTGATGGCGGCCGTGCAGACATATGATTGGGAAGAATGGGTCAACCTGTTCGCGGGCTTGTGGGCGGCCGCCTCGCCGTGGGCCTTCGGCTTCTCGGGAAATACGCCCGCCATGTGGACCCATGTGGCAATCGGTCTCGCGGTAGCGGTGCTCGCAGCAGGCGAGCTCTGGCGGCTTTTCGGCGCTTCGGGAACGCGGTCTGCCTGATCGCTCCATCGATCGTGGAAGGGGCGTCTCGTTCAGGCGAGGCGCCCATCTCCTGTCGATAACGCCGTAATTCAAATCTCGGCCAGTTCGCAGGCATTGAGCAAACGCAATTCCCAGAACCGGATTTTTTGGCAGGTTGTGCCGCGAGTTAACCAACATGAAGGAGGTCGTCATGGCTGAAATGCGAGGAATACCTGTGAAGCAGGAACCCGACGCTTCCCCTGAACCGCGTCGCGCCTGGGATTCGGTCGGACGCCTGCGTCGGGATATGGACCGCTTGTTCGATGAGTTCAGCGGCGGTCTCATGGCCTTTCCAACGCGTTTGGGACTTCCTGACGTCGAAACGTTCTGGCGCACCGCACGCAACCTCGAGCCGGCGATGGATTTCGTCGAAACGCCCGAGAATTATCGTCTGACCGCTGAATTGCCCGGCATGGACGAGACGAACATCGAGGTGAAAATCTCGCACAGAAATCTCATCATATCGGGCGAGAAGCGGGAGGAAAAAGAAGAGAAGAAACCAAACTTCTACCTTGCCGAACGCCGCTATGGATCGTTCCAGCGCTCCATCCCGCTCCCCGAGGGCACGCCGGCCGAGAAAATCGCCGCGACCTTCAAGAATGGGGTTTTGACGGTGACGCTGCCGAAATCCGAGGACGCCAAGAAGGAAAAGAAGATCGACATCAAGACAGCCTGAAAAGATCGGCCTGCAAGTCGGCGGGAAGGCTTAGCGAAGCCCTCCCGCCATGTTTTGAGCATTCGTCTCAGTGCGTTGAGGGTGCACGTTCTCTTGCGACTTTCAGGACGCGGGGCTACGACCCAGCTCCCGTTCCACTTGAAGCACATGCATTGTCGTCTTGAGGACGCTGTCGGGGTTCAGGCTGATCGAGTCGATACCGAGGCGCACCAGGAAGGCGGCCATTTCCGGGTAGTCGGAAGGTGCCTGCCCGCATATGCCCGAATGGCGGCCGTTTCGGCGCGCGCCCTCGACCGCAGGCTGAATCAGTTTCAGGACTCCCGGATCCCGCTCGTCGAAATCGAAAGCCACGATCTCCGAATCCGATCGACACCGAGCGCCAATTGCGTGAGATCGTTCGATCCGATCGAAAAGCCGTCGAAGCACTTCGCAAAATCATCGATCAGGATGACGTTGTTGGGGATCTCGCACATGACGTAGATCTCCAGTCCGTTTTCGCCCCGCGTCAAACCGAACTCGCTCATCTTGGCGATGACACGCTCTGCCTCCGCCACGCGGCGGCAGAAGGGGACCATCGGTCTGATATTCGTCAATCCGAGATGCTCGCGGGCCCGCTTCAGGGCTTGGCATTCGAGCGCGAAACCGGCTTCGTAGGCCGGGTGAGCGTAGCGTGACGCACCACGAAAACCCAGCATCGGGTTTGCTTCCCGGGCCTCGAAATCCTTCCCACCCAGCAGGCTTGCATATTCGTTGGTCTTGAAATCGGACAGCCGGACGATCACCGGCTTCGGATAGAACGCCGCCGCGATCGTGCCGATGCCTTCCGACAACCGTTCGACGAAGAAATCCGCAGGCTGGGGATACGCCTGCGTCAGCCGTTCGATCTCCGCGCGATCGGCCGGGTCGGAGACTCGTTCGGGGTGCACCAGCGCCATCGGGTGGACCCTGATATCGTCGGTGATGATAAATTCCATTCGCGCGAGGCCCACCCCGTCATTGGGCAGGAAGCTCAGCCCGAACGCAGTGTCGGGCTCGCCGACATTCATCATGATCTTCGTTGCCGGGCGGGCCATGGTCGACAGGTCGGTATGTTCCACGACGAAAGGTAATTCGCCTTCATAGACACGGCCGGTCGAGCCCTCGGCGCATGAGACCGTCATGAGGTCGCCCGTTTTGATTGCCCTTGTGGCGCTGTCGGTTCCGACGATAGCGGGAATTCCAAGCTCGCGCGCCACGATGGCGGCGTGGCACGTGCGTCCGCCGCGGTTCGTGACGATCGCCGCGGCGGTCTTCATCACGGTTCCCCAATCGGGCGAGGTGGAATCTGCAACGAGGATTTCGCCAGGCTGGAACTGGGACAACTCTGCCTGGTGCGCGATCAGCCGGGCCCGTCCGGTTGCAATCCGTGAGCCGACCGCCCGTCCCTCGACCCTGACCAGGCCGGTCCGTTCCAGGCGGTATTCCTCGAGGGTCATCCGCTTCTGTTGCGACACGACCGTCTCCGGCCGCGCCTGGACGATGTACAGCCTGCCGTCGAGTCCATCCTTCGCCCACTCGATATCCATGGGACGCGCCATGCCCGCCTTGGCGCTGTAATGCTCCTCGATCCGCATCGCCTGGTCGGCGAGGGTGAGAACGTCCTCGTCGCCGACGCAGTAGCGCTCGCGCTCCTTCTTGTCGGTCGGGACATTGCGCGTCTCCCGATGCGCGCCGCCGGCGGCGTAGACCATCTTGATCTTCTTGCTGCCGAGGGCGCGTCGCAGGATGGCCCGGTGACCGCGTTCGAAGGTCGGTTTGAAGACGTAGAATTCGTCGGGATCGACCGCTCCCTGCACCACGTTTTCACCAAGCCCGTAGGAGCCGGTGATGAACACGACGTCGCGAAAGCCGGTCTCGGTGCCGATGGTGAAAATCACGCCCGAGGACGCAAGATCGGCCCGGACCATCTTCATGATGCCGACCGAGTTGAAGACCTTGAAGTGGTCGAAACCCCGGTCGAGCCGGTAGCGGATGGCGCGATCGGTGAAGAGACTGGCGAAACAACGTCGGACATAGGCCAGAACCTGCGTCTCGCCCGATACATTGAGGTAGCTTTCGTGCTGACCTGCGAAACTCGCGGTTGGCAGGTCTTCGGCGGTGGCGGAGCTGCGGATGGCGACGGTCAATTGGGGACCGTATTCCTCGCGAAGCTCACGGTAGGCCGCGCGGATTTCGCCCTCGAGATCATCCGGCAACGCCGCGCTATACACGAGGTCACGGGCCTCGGCGGCGCGCGACGCGAGATCGGCCACGTCCCCGGGATCGGTCCCTCCCAGGATTTCGCGGAGCCGGGGCCACGCCTTTGCGTGATCGAGAACGTGGCGATAGGCTTCGGCCGTGACGGCAAATCCGTTCGGAACCAACACGCCACGGGGCATGAGTTCGCGATAGAGCTCACCCAACGAAGCATTCTTGCCGCCGACCAGCGCCACGTCCTCGAGCCCGATATCGCGAAAGAAGCGGACGAAACGATGGGAGTGATCCATGGCCCCACGCCTTCAGGCCCGCCAGCCGGGGCACGCACCGCCAGAGACTGATCGCCAAGGGTCTGGGAAGCGTTGATTTTTCGCAACGTCGGCTGCGGGTCACACCGCAATATGAGGGTCAAAATCCCGGCCGGACCGGAGACATCCCATGAACCGCGTGGAAGACAAGGTTGCGATCGTCACGGGGGCTGCCCTCGGGCTCGGCAAGGCATCGGCGCGGATGCTGGCGCGGGAGGGAGCGGCCGTCGTCGTCACCGACATCAAGGATGCGGAGGGTGACGCTCTCGCGAAGTCCATCGTCGAGGCCGGGGGCAGGGCGCTGTATCTTCATCATGACGTGTCGGACGAAAAGCAGTGGGAGCAGGTCATCGGCGCAGCTTGCGGAAAGTTCGGCCGTCTCGACGTGCTGGTGAACAACGCCGGTGTCGCGACGGGATCTCCGCCCGAGGAGGATACGCTGGAACATTGGCGCTGGCTGATGAGCATTAATCTCGACGGCGTTTTCCTGGGCACCAAACACGCGATCCGGGCCATGAAAAAGAACCAGCCGGCGCGGGGCTCCATCATCAACCTCTCGTCCATCGCAGGCATCGTCGGCGTGCCGGATCTCGGTGCCTATTGCGCTTCGAAAGGCGGCGTCCGGCTCTATACCAAATCGACCGCGCTCCACTGCGCCAAGGCCGGCTACAACATCCGCGTCAACTCGATCCACCCCGGTTATATCTGGACGCCCATGGTGGAAAACTATCTCGGCGAGCACGGCGACGTCGAGGAAGGACGTCGCGCCGCGGATGCCTTGCATCCCCTCGGTCATATCGGCGAGCCCGACGATATCGCCTATGCGGTGGTCTATCTCGCATCCGACGAGTCGAAATTCGTCACCGGCGCCGAACTCGTCATCGATGGCGGCTATATCGCCCAGTAAACCACCCCAAGGACCTTGGCGACCTCCTGAATCCCCATGACCAACGGTCGGCGCGGAACGCCTGCGATCATCCGGGCTTATGTCTGAGCAACGATTTTCGTGGTTTTCAGGATGGGGGCGTTATGCGGTGGCGTCGGCGACGAGGTGTGGCGGGATTCGGCGTCCTCGCGATCGTTCTCGTCAATATGTCGATGCTCACCGCCGCTGCCGAGGAGAGCGTCCCGCCCTTGCCGCCGCCGCGTCCTGACACGCCGGCTGTCCCGTCCGCACCGGCGGAGCCGCAGGCAACGAAAGTCGAGGCTCCAAAATCCGACGGTTGCGTCGAAAATCTCACCGCGATGGGCGTTCGCTTCGAGACCCGGCCAGCCATCCAGGAGAATTCGTGCACGGTCGAGAATCCCGTCATGGTGTCGTCGCTTCCGGGGGATGTCGCTCTCTCGCCATCGTCGCTCATGACCTGCGGAACCGCCGAGAGCCTCGTGCGGTGGATCAAGGAAATTGTGGTCCCCGAGGCGGATCGGCAGCTCAAGGCAAAGCCGACGAAACTCCTGATCGGAACGTCCTATCAATGTCGGAGCCAACGCTCCGGAGGGAAAATGAGCGAGCACGCCACGGGCCAGGCGCTCGACATCATGGGCCTGGAGTTTGGTACGCGCGCTCCTCTCGCCATCGCATTTCAGACCCAGGGTTCGACGGAGGAGGCGTTTCAATCGGCCATCCAGAAAGGCGCATGCCCGATCTTCACCACCGTGCTGGGGCCGGGCGCCGATGCCGACCACGCGGATCACCTCCACGTGGACATGCGCGTGCGCAAAGGAGATTTCCGCATCTGTCAATGATCTTGGGAACGCAGAAACCCGTGGCTACTTGTCTGTCGAAGAGGCGATCAGGAGATTGAAATGAGGTTGTGGGCGTTTGCTTTTCTCGGAATCGGAGTCCTGGTCCACCCAGCGCTCGCGGCCCCGGCATCGAAGACTCTCGATCTGGACAAGGTGAACAATGCGAACCGATCCACAAAAAGCCTGAAGGGCATCGACCCGGCTCTCATCAAGGCTCAGGTCCTGCTTGACCGCGCGCGTTTCTCGCCTGGCGTGATCGACGGGCGCAACGGCGACAATCTGCAGGACGCGGTGAAAGCCTTCGAGCGCGCGCGAGATCTGAAGGTCGACGGCGTCATCGACGACGAGGTATGGGCCAAATTGACCGAGAGCTCGTCCGATCCCGCTGTGATCGAATACAAGATCAGCGACGGCGACGTGAAGGGCCCTTTCGTCAAGGAGATCCCGGACAAGCTGGAGGATCAGGCGGACCTCGATCGGCTCGGCTATACCGGGCCGCTGGAACTGCTGGCTGAGAAGTTTCACATGGATTCGGATTTATTGAAGGCGTTGAACCCCGGCAAGAGTTTTGAGAAGGCGGGAACGTCGATTGTCGTGGCCAATGTCGGCTTGGATCCAAAGCCGGATAAGGCGACGCAGAAGGTCGCCAGGATCGAGGTGGTCAAGAGCCAGCATGTCCTGCGCGCCCTGTCAGAAGACGGCCAGTTGGTGGCGGTGTATCCCGCCTCGATCGGGAGCAAGGAGAAACCCGCTCCGGAGGGGACCTACACGGTTAGCGCCGTCGCCGAAAATCCTACCTATACCTACAACCCGGATTACGGTTTCAAAGGCGTCAAGGCCGAGAAGAAATTCGTCATCAAGCCTGGGCCCAACAACCCGGTCGGGAGCGTCTGGATCGACCTTTCCGTCGATTCATTCGGGATCCACGGCACACCGGAGCCCGACAAGGTGGGAAAGACCTATTCGCATGGCTGTGCCCGTTTGACGAATTGGGATGCCGAGGAACTCGCCCAGATGGTGCGGAAGGGAACGACCGTCACGTTCATCGACTAGCTCCGCGGACGGTGGATCCGCTTGGCCTTACCGAGGCTGGACCTTCGTGATCGTGACGCCGAGAACATCGGATTCGCCGACGTAGCAATCATGGTCTTCCGCGATTTCTTTCAGGAGGGACAACCCGGTATCGCCCTCGCCGAAAGCCATCGAGACCTCGATCAGCGACAATGCGAGGCTGTGTCCAGGCGTCAGGGCTACGACCTGGCCTACGATATCGGCGTTCCGTTTCTCCTGAATGCGTGACGCCCGAGTCGTCATGACGATGCCGCTGGTTTTCTTCTCCGATTTTACATCCGGATCCTTGCCAAACGCCTTCAAGCGAAGCTGGTTGCGGGGAATTTGGCCTGACCGTCGGGAAAATCGAGCGGCCCACTGGGTGTGCGACACGCGGCGGTGCCAATGTCCGCCCGTTTCCGGGCAACCCTAAATTCCAACTACCGGAAGTCTCCGATTGGCCGCATATTGCCTAGTCGTCGATGGTGCCCATCGCGACACGTCGTGCGTGTCAGTACCCGGTCGCGCGCTGCGCGATCGCCTCGGAGCGGGCAGGTCGCTTGGGCGATCCGTCGTTACCCTGTTCGCATGGTTGCGTCTTTTCGAGTCCCATTTTCGAGCATTGCTTCGGAATGACTCCGAGGGAGCGGGGAGGAGGACATCGTGTCGGTCATCGATCTCATGAAAGCGGGTCCGAAACACGGTCCCCGCGGTCCCGACGTCACCGCCAAGGAACTCCTGACCCAGTTCTGGCTGGACCTCTACGGCAAGGAGGTTCAGAGCGCCTCGACCTATTCGTATACGTGGATGGCCGATCAGATGGGGCACGTTTGCCTCGGCATCGTAATCCTGTTCGGTCTTGCCTTCTTCGCGAGCTACGGCCTCCCGTACATCGGGATCGACCCGTCGTGGTCGGCTGTCACAGGCTTTGTGCTCGGTGCTATGGCCGTCTCCTATTGGGAGTACCGCGCCTATCGCAGTTCGGAAGCCGGGGCGACGGGCTTGTTTCCCCTCGACCGCAAGCTCCTGCGGGACAATGCGATCATCGCCACGGCCTATATGGTGATGGGGCTCGGCATCGGCTTCGCGTTCCATCAGAGCGCCCCGTGGAGCGCGCTCGGCTTCATCGTGCTGGCGCTCCTCGCGATCGTGTGCGCGCCGCCCTGGCTGCGGCAGAAGATCATCTGGCAGAAGGCGGCGCTCCCTTATCTCTTCCGACTGGCCGACGCACAGCGGACCATTGGCGCGGATGCTGCAAAGCAGCTCCAGAATCTCATCGAGCAAGGCGCCCCGCCGGATGCCAGCCCCTATCAGGTCATCGTCGGAGGGCCGATCGGCTCAGGCCGGACCGCGATCGCCGCCGGCATCGGGACGGAATTCGCTTTCAGGAAGAGACGGGTGCGCTACTTGAGCATGGACCGGCTCCTCGAATGCGCCGCCCGTCCTCCCAATCCGCATTTCGCGGACGATCCCGGCCCGCCGAACATCAATTTCTGGCGCTGGAGCGAGGCCCAGGTGCTCATCATCGACGATATCGGTCCGCTGATTGCCGCGCATGAGCAGGACAACAGAGCCAATCGGGAGAAATTCAGGCAGCTTCTGGAGGGAGGGCTCCGCGCGATCGCTCCGGTGCTTGCCAAGTGCCACACCGTCTGGGTGATCGGCGACCTGCGCCCCGACGGACAGACCGCGATGGCAGGGGAAGCACTCAACGGATTCGCGAAAGTCGTCGCCGAATTCTGCGACGCGAAGCAGGATGTTCTCGTCGTCGAGCTTTCGGCGCGCGAGCCCATTCAAGCGCAGGGAGGCAGGGCTGCTCCTCAGGAACCGGCCCGTCCGGCACAATTGCGAAAGGTCGCGCGGTGAGTTTGACCGGCCGCCGACCCGGATGGGACTAAACCAATCGGACCTGCCCGCGGCCGTCCGGGCGCATTCGGCTCGCGCTGCGTTCGGACGCAAGGATCGCAGCTTCCACGCGATTGCGGACTTTGAGCTTCTGCAGGATGCTCGTCACATAATGCTTGATGGTCTTCTCGCTCAGGATAAGCCGGTTGGCGATTTCCTTGTTGCTCAACCCCTCGACGAGACGCGACAGGATCTGCTCTTCCCGCGATGACAATTCGGAAAAGCCGCCCTCCGCATGGGCCGGAGAGGTGGCGGGCACGCTCAGACGCGTGAGCATTCGCGCGGCGAGCTCTGGCGAGACATAACATTCGCCTTCGCTGAGCTGCCTCACGGCCTTCACGAGCTCGGTCCCGCCCGACCCTTTGAGGAGATATCCCCGCGCCCCAATCCTCAAGGCGGCCAGCACCTGCTCCTCGTGGGCATCGACCGTCAGGACCAGGACCGCCACGTCAGGATTTTCCCGCGCGATGATCTCGAGGGCAGTCATCCCGCCGCCGGGCATGGTCATGTCGAGAATGATCACGTCCGGCGCCAGTTCGCCGGCGATCCGGATCGCATCGCTCGCGCAGGAGCCTTCGCCGACAACGAGCATGTCGCACTCGCGTCCCAGCGCGAAGAGAATGCCGCCCCGGTAAAGCGGATGATCGTCGACGGCTGCGACTCGGATGCTCATGAGGCCCGCCTCCGAACGCCGTTCCGGTTCGGAGCCTGCGGAGCGAAGATGCGCGCCGGCTTTCGATGACTCGGAGCCAATGCGGAAATCGGAGCGGGGAGGTGGATAGGGGAGGGGTGCGGGATTGATGCAAAGAGCTGCGAGAGGAACTTTCTGGCGAAGTCTCCCACCCGGAAACTTCCCCTGCGCTGCCCCGTCAGTTTTTTCAAAAACATACGCACGATGGACGCCTACTCATACTCTACCGGTCAAAAGTTAGGCTAAACATATCGTTAACGAAACGACGATCTCGTCGCTTTCTGGCCGCTGAAGGGTTACCTCCAAAGCATGAGTATCGGCGGGAAGCCTGTGCTTTCTCGCCGAAGCCGGTGCTGATTTCCTGCTAGGGCAAGTCCTGTCTCATCAGGGTGATCCTTGCTGAGGCGAGCGAGCCAGCCTCTTCCCGCGTCCGGACATTGAGCTTCTGGAAGATGCTCGTCACATAATGCTTGACCGTCTTTTCGCTGATGCCGAGATCATCTCCGATCGTCTTGTTGCTCATCTGCCTGACGATCATCGCTAGGATCTGCTCCTCTCGGGACGAGAAGTCCGGCCATGGCCGTGACGGCATCTGCGCGCTCGCGGTCGTGCGCGCGAAGTTCATGAGAATGCGGGCAGCGAAATTCGGCGGAACGTATCGTTCGCCGCGGTGCATCATGCGAATGGTCTCGGCGAGCTCGGTGCTGCTTGCGCCTTTCAACAGGTACCCCTGCGCACCCCCGCTCAGCGCCCGGCAGACCTGGTCCTCGGTGTCCTCGATCGTCAAGACGAGGATGTGGATTGAAGGGAATTCTACGCAAATTCTCTCGATGGCCGTCTGCCCCCCTCCAGGGATCCCCAGATCGAGGAGCAACACGTCGGGAGCGGCATCGCGCGCAACCCTGACGGCGTCATCTGCCGAGCTTCCCTGCGCGACGACCTCGATATCCGGCTCGCTCCCGAGCGCGAACATGATTCCGTCGAGATAGAGCGGGTGGTCGTCGACAATGCCAACCCTGATCCTACCGTCCATCGGTTTCTCCCACCGCGACGGGCAGCACCACCCGGAGCTGCGTTCCCTCGCCGGAACCCGTGTGGATGGACATCACCCCGCCGATGCTTTCCATGCGATCCATCAATCCCATCAGTCCCAATCCGCCCTCTTTGCCGGGATGATGCAAGGGATTGAGGCCGGGACCCGAATCCCTGACCTCCACTGTGATCGCCTTGCCGTCCCAGGATGCAATCAGTTCCTGACCTTTGGCTTCCGCATGGCGGAAGGCGTTGGTCAAGCCCTCCTGCACGAAACGACAGAGCGACGTCGTGACGGCCTGCGGGGTTTTGTCAGGCAGTTCGGCGATCCTGCATTCGACGATCGTCCCGGTCCGCTTCTCGTGACTGCTGCACATGAACAGCAACGCCTCGCGCAGGTTCATGCCCTGGATCTCCGGGAGAAGGAAACCCTTGCAGAGATGGCGGACGTCCTCGAGGGCGTCCGACAGGGCGTTCTGAATTTTTGCGACGTTGTCTTCGTCTCTCTCGGCCGGCGTCAGGGAGCCAAGCCGCAGGAGGGCGAGGCCGATGAGCTGGGCGATCCCGTCATGCAGATCGTAGCCGAGACGCCGCATCATCCGCTCGTTTTCTTCCGTGGTCTTTCGCGCGGCGCGCTGGATCCTTGCGCGCAGGCCTTCGTTTTGGCGGAGCAGTTCGGAGAGTTCCGTGACCCGCTCTGTCAGTGCCGAGCGCTGTTCGTCGATGGTCTTGCTGCCCTCCGAGACGATCGAGAACAAGGCGGCCAACATCGAGACCGTGACGAGGCCCGTCGCCAGCCAGCTGTTCCATTCGGCGTCCTTGAGATGGGCCGTCAAGGCCTCGGCGCGCTCGTGGAATTCCAGCACCGCGATCACATCGCCGCTGTCGGTGTCCGTGATGGGGGCATAGACCTCGAGGAACGGGTCGCCGGATGTCTCGGCGGCGTCCTCCTCATGATGGAGAGGGCCGTATTCGGCGGTGAGAACGCCGGTCATCGCGCGACGCGGGTACGGATTGGCAGGGAAATGTCGCCCCATCAGGTCGGGATTGGAACTGTAGACGATCAATCCCCCCGGCTTCCAGATTCTGATCGACGTGACATGGCTTCGCAAAGCGGGCCTTGCCATCGCTTGGTTGAGCGCCGTGACGCTCGCGGGCGACAACACGTTCTGGTGCTTGAGCTCCTGCAAATGGGGGGCGATGAAGTTGTTGATGTAGAGGGCCGCGGACGCCGCCGAGGTCTGGACGACGCCGTCTTCGATGCGACGTGTAACCCAGGTCCCCAACGCCAACATGCCCAGCGAGAGGACGAGGCAGGCAACGATGAGAAACTGTCGCGACAGGCTTTCGCTCAGCCAGGACAAACGCTTCGCCGGACCGGTCGAGCCGGTCTTCAAGGAGGCATGCAATTCTGGAGTACCTCAGCCGCGATCAGACCCGGCTTTGAAAGCGTAGGTTCGCCATAACATGCGGTAAACCTATCCAAAGGGGTTAGGTCTCGCGAAGGGCATCGAGCGGCCGCAATTTGGACAAGAGATCAAGCGGTTCCGTTGCAACGGCGGTCCATTACAGGGAAACAGGGCAGCGTACAGCCCGATGAGCTGGATCGGCTGGTGCTTCACGAGGGGGTCCGCGTCCCCCTCTGCCCCGCGGATTCATGCCCGGTCGGCAACTCCGTCACAAAAGGTCTAGGACCATCCCCGGCCTGGTCTTAAGACCTCCATCGGACTTCAGTCCGTATGGCAAACCACTCCTTAACGCGCGCACCATTCAGAACGACCGGTCCCAATGGCGGGTGGTCATAGTTCAGTTGAGTGGAGCAGCGTCATGGTCAGTCTCGTCAAACACGATCTCGAATTCATCCTGAAGCAGATCAAGATCGCCGAGGCACACGCCGCCGGCGGAGATCTGGCCACGCTTGTCGCACAAGCGGGCGGTTTCGACGTGACAGCCGACGGCGTTCCGACGCAGGCGCATCTTCTCCCCTACGGTCTGCGGACCGTCGACGGCAGCTACAACAATCTCGTGCCGGGTCGCGAAATGTGGGGAGCCGCCGATCAGCCGTTTCCCGGCCTGTTCGATCCCACCTACATCAACGAGAACGATGGCGACAGCATGGATTTCGGTCCAGGCGGCGTTTACACGAACAACGATTACGGCAATGCCGGCCCCCTTCCGGGGAACGTTCCGGGCGCCGGCAGCGGCACCGTGATCGACGCGGACCCGCGCATCATCTCGAACCTCATCGTGGACCAGTCGCTCGCCAATCCGGCGGCGATCATGACGGCTCTGCAGCATGCCGGCATCCCGAGCGCGCAGCTTGCTCCTGCGCTGACCGCCATCTCCAATGCCTGGTCGACCTACAGTGCATCGCCGAAGGCCGAAGCCAATCTCACAGCCTTGCACCAAGCGGTCGCGGTGTACGGCATCGAAATGGACGGCGTCAGCGTCGTGCTTCCGAACGTGGCGCCCGACGAGGGTCTCTCCTCACCGTTCAACGGCTGGATGACGATCTTCGGCCAGTTCTTCGATCACGGCCTCGATCTTGTCGCCAAAGGCGGCAACGGCACCGTCTATGTACCTCTTCAGCCTGACGATCCGCTGTATGTCGAAGGCAGCCGCACCAATTTCATGGCGCTCACCCGCGTCACGGTAAACCCCGGCCTGGACGGACGTCTCGGCACCGCCGACGACGTCGCCGCGCCGACGAACCTGACGACCCCATGGGTCGACCAGAACCAGACCTATGGGTCGACCGCGTCGAAGCAGATCTTCATGCGGGAATACACGACCGGCCCCGAGGGAACGCCCATCGCCACGGGACTTCTGCTGGAGGGAAGCAAAGGCGGTCTTGCGACCTGGCTCGACATCAAGACGCAAGCCCGGAACATGCTCGGTATCGAACTGACCGACGCCGACGTGGGCAAAATCCCGCTGCTTGTCTCGGACGAGTACGGCAATTTCATCCCCGGAGCGAACGGCTACCCGCAGCTCGTGGTCGGCCTCGGGCCGGACGGGAAGCTCGGGACGGCCGACGATCTTCTCCGCGAAGGTGGCCCGGCAGCGCCGGTCAGCACCGCCGGCGCAATTCTGACCGGTCACGCGTTCCTGGACGATATCGCGCATACGGCCGTGCCCGTATTCGGCGCCGGCGGCGTGCTCGTTGCCGACGCCGATGATATCGCGGGCAATGCGGTTCCGACCGACGTGCGGGGCAACAACACCCAATACGACAACGAGATGCTGGACGCCCACTACATCGCGGGCGACGGCCGGGCCAACGAGAACATCGCCCTCACGGCGGTCCACCACGTCTTCCATTCGGAGCACAACCGCCTCGTCGAGCACACCAAGGATGTGGTGCTTGCCTCCGGCGATCTTGCGTTCCTCAACGAGTGGCTGCTGGTGGACGTGGGCTCGGTTCCCACGGATCAGGCCGCGATCGATGCCCTCGTGTGGGACGGCGAGCGTCTCTTCCAGGCCGGCCGGTTCACCACCGAGATGGAGTACCAGCACCTCGTCTTCGAAGAATTCGGCCGCATGATGCAGCCCGATATCGACGCCTTCGTGTTCGAACCGTCGGTGGACATCAACCCGAACATCGCGGCCGAATTTGCGCATGTGGTTTATCGCTTCGGCCATTCCATGCTGCGAGAGGACATCGCGCGCATCAGCATCGACGAAAACGGCAACCCCGTGCAGGACGATATCGGCCTCATTCAGGGCTTCCTGAACCCGCTCGAATTCGCCAATGCGGAAGATGCGGACGCCGCTGCCGGTGCGATCATCCGCGGAATGAGCCGCCAGGTCGGCAATGAAATCGACGAGTTCGTGACCGGCGCCTTGCGCAACAACCTGCTCGGCCTGCCGCTCGATCTTGCCACCATCAACCTCGCCCGCGGCCGTGATGTCGGCACGCCTTCGCTGAATGCGGCACGCGAGAAGTTCTTTAATGCGACGCAGGATACCCAGCTCAAGCCCTATGAGAGCTGGACGGACTACGCGCTCAACCTGAAGAACCCCGCATCCATCGTCAACTTCATCGCCGCCTATGGAACCCATCCGCTCGTCGCGGCGGAGACGACCCTGGAAGGGAAGCGCGCAGCCGCCGTTGCGATCGTGTTCGGGACACCGCAAATCGTCTATGGCGATCCGGCCATCCCGACGGATGACCGCTTGATCCAGAGCCCGTTGGATCGTCTGGACTTCCTCAACAGCACCGGAACCTGGGCGAGCGCCGAGAGCGGTCTGAATACCGTCGATTTCTGGATCGGCGGACTTGCCGAGAAGAAAATGGCGTTCGGCGGCATGCTCGGGTCGAGCTTCAGCTTCGTCTTCGAAATGACCATGGAAAATCTCCAGGACGCGGATCGGTTCTACTACCTGTCGCGGACCCAAGGTCTCAACCTCCTCAACCAGCTCGAGAACAATACCTTCGCCGAACTGGCCATGCGCAATACCGACCTCGGCGATCCGGATTCCACGGTCGTTCCCGGCAATCTCTTCTCGGCCTTCGAGATGCCGATCCTCGAGATGGATCCGACCAAGCAGCTGGGCGCCGACCCGACGCAGGACGATCCGACCCTGCAGGTCATCACGCAGCTTGTCGAGCGTCGCGATGCCAGCGGCGTTCTCATCGGGCCGAACGACACCACGACCGTCGCGGGCTACATCCGGGTGAACAGCAACGAGCATTTTGTCATCGGAGGCACCGAGAACAACGACACCATCGTCTCCGGTGGCGGCGACGATGCCATCTGGGGCAAGGGCGGCGATGACAACATCGAGGCCGGCTACGGCGTCGACAAGGTTTTCGGAGGTGAGGGCGACGACATCATCACCAATGCCGGCACCGACATCGGCGAGGCCGATTTCCTCCACGGCAACGAAGGCAACGACGTCATCCATGCTGGCAACGGCCTGGCGCTCATCTTCGGTAACGAGGGGCAGGACTTCATCGTCACGGGTCCGGACGGCAAGGAAGCCTTCGGCGGGACCGGCAACGACTTCATCCTCGGCGGCAGCGGTGGCGACTTCCTCCTCGGTAACGAGGGCGACGACTGGCTGGAGGGCGGAGATCGCTTCGACACGCTGGCGGGCGAGAACTCCGAGCTGATGTTCAATTCCACCATCATCGGCCACGACGTGCTGAACGGAGGAACCGGCGACACCGACTATGACGGCGAATCCGGCGACGACATCATGTTCCAGAACCTGGGCATCCAGCGCAGCAACGGCATGGCGGGGTTCGACTGGGCCATTCACAAAGGCGACAGCGTCGCGGCCAACTCCGATCTCGGCATCCCGCTCTTCGCCAACCAGGAGGCCTTCATCCTGCGCGACCGGTTCGATCTCGTCGAAGGTCTCTCGGGCTGGAAGCACGATGACGTTCTGACGGGCCGCGTCGCAGCGGTCAACACGAGAGCCGAGGTAACGGGAACCGCCGCCATCCCGGGTGCGGACGCGCCGCTCGACTCCTATTCGAACGCGCTTCTCGACAAGAACGTCCAACTGATCGCGGGTCTCGATCAATTGGTGGCTCATCTCGCCCGCACGTCGATCACGGTCGCGGGTAAAACCGAACTGATCGTCATGGATACGGCGGATGCCTCCGACATCCTCCTCGGCGGCGGCGGCGACGACGTCATCAAGGGGCTGGCGGGCAACGACATCATCGATGGCGACCGATGGCTCAACGTCCGGATCGCGATCCACCAGAACCGTGATGGGACCGGCCCTGTCATCGCAAGTGCCGACGGCATGACCGCCAAGATCTATCAGGTCGTCAACGGGGTCGCGACCGAGAACCTCTACAATCCCGCGGGTGTCCAGAACTTCCAGGGCATGACGCTGCAGCAATCCATGTTCGACCGGACGCTGAATCCCGGCCAGCTGAAGATCGTCCGTGAGATTGTCGACGGCAACGAGGCCGGGGATATCGACACGGCCGTCTATACGGACGTGGTCACCAACTACACCTTCACGCGCAATGCCGATGGCAGCGTTACCGTCAACCACAGCGGCTTCGTCGACGGTGCCGTCGGAAACGTCGAAGGGGCGGGCGAGAAGCCGGTGTCGGACGGCATCGACCGTCTCTTCAACATCGAGCGGCTTCGCTTCTCGAACGGGGCAGGCGGGACGGTCGAGTTCGACATCGATCAATTGATCAACGAACCGGCCACCGGCCTGCCTGTCATCTCCGACCTCACCCCCACGGAGGGCCAGGCGCTGACGGTCGACACCAGCAGCATCGCCGACGTGAATGGCGTTGGCAGCTTTGCCTATCAGTGGCAGCAATCGCTCGACGGCGTGGTCTGGACGAACATCGCGGGAGCGACCGGCGCGACGTTCACGCCCGTCAACCTCCCCGGTGATCAATTCGGACCTCAGGCCGGCCAGAGACTCCAGGTCATCGTGAGTTTCACCGACGGCGCGGGCAACGCCGAGACCGTGACCTCCGCGGCAACCGGCGTGGTAGGCGTCGACTGGGACGGTCAGACCGGCTTCCTGCAAGGCGACACGTTCAACGGTACCGCCGGTGACGACATCGCGGATGGAACGATCTTCGGCGACACCCTCAACGGCAATGGCGGGAACGATGTCCTTCGCGGAAGCGGCGCCAACGACGTCATCACAGGCGGCGAAGGCAACGACACCATCGAGGGCGGAGGCAACTCCATCCTGGGTGGGGGCGACACCGCCAGCTTCACCGGCGCAGCGTTCAACTACAATTTCGCGCTGAACGGCGGGAACCTGGTCGTTACCGACAATGTCGGAACCGATGGCAGCGACACTATGAACGGAGTCGAGTTCCTCCGGTTCGCCGGCAGCAACTACACGCTCGTCAACGGTTCGGACGCCGCCCAGACGGTCAGCGGAGCGAACAATCGGGCCGACGTCGTCCTCGGACATGGCGGAAACGATACGCTGAATGGCAACAGCGGAAACGACGTGCTGGTCGGCGGTGCCGGAAACGACACGGTCAACGGCGGCGACGGGAACGATACGATCATCCAGACCGGCGGCACCGATGGACGCGACCTCGTCAATGGCGGCGTCGGAGTGGACACCTATCAGATCAACGGATCGGCAGGGGCTGAGACCTTCACGATCTACAGCCGCGCGGCCGCCATCGCGGCGATCACTGGGCTGACGCTGAACGTCAACACGGAGATCGTCGTTGCGCGCAACGGGGCGGTGGTCGCCGAACTCGACAATATCGAGGAGATCCGTGTCAACACCCTTCAGGTGACCGCTCCCGGCGGGTCGGCCGGCGGCGTGGATGCGGGCGACACCATCGAGGTGGTGGGGAATTTCCTCGGCACCAGTCTGAACTTCAGCACCATCACCATCGATGGAACGGCTTCCGACGATACGGTCAACATCTCGGCTCTCGCATCCGCGCACCGGATCGTTTTCCGGTCGAACGGCGGAAATGACACGATCATCGGGACGCTTCGCGCCAACGATGTCATCGAACTGCCACCAGGCAAGACTCTGGCCGGCTATACCCTGTCGGATAACGACGATGGCACGACCACGATTGAATGCGACGAGCACAAGATCACCTATCTGGGCTCGGGCACTCCCACGATCCGCGAAGCGACGATCACCGCCGTCCCCGCGGAGGAAACCGCACAGATCGAACCGGATACGACACCGCCCGTTCGAACTGACGTCATTCCGGCTCCAGTGGTCCCGCCCGTCGCCGACCTGAATGTGTGGGGAGGTCGCGCCCATGACCGCCTCAACGGTGACCTCGGCCATGATCGTCTCCATGGCGGGGCCGGCAACGACCGGCTCCACGGCGGCGGCGGTGATGACAGGCTCAACGGAGGGTCGGGCAACGACCGCCTCTCCGGCGGCACCGGCATCGACAAGATGTGGGGTGGGAAGGGGAACGACGTTTATGAGGTCGATCACGCGAAAGACCGCGTGTTCGAATTTGCCCGCCAGGGATCCGACACCGTCAGCTCCTCGGTCTCCTACAAGCTCGGCGCGCATGTGGAGAAGCTGGTTCTCACCGGGCAGGCGAACCTCAGCGGCACAGGCAACGGCCTCGACAACGTCTTGACCGGCAATGCGGGTGACAACGCGCTCAAGGGAGGTTCCGGTCACGACGTGCTCAAGGGCCAGGGCGGCGACGACAGGCTCTATGGGGGAGCGGGCGACGACAGGCTCTCCGGTGGTTCCGGTCAAGACATTCTCAATGGCGGGAGTGGCAACGACCGGCTTGCCGGCGGCGGCGGAGCAGACGTGTTCGTGTTCCACAAGAACGGCGGACGCGACACCGTCACCGATTTCCGGGACGGCGAAGACAGGATCGACGTGCGCGGCCTTGCCGGCGTGGAAAACCTGTCGGACCTGCACCGGGTGCAGATCGGCGCCGACACGGCGATCACCCACGGCGACGACATCCTCGTCCTCAAGGGCGTGACCGCGTCAGACCTCGATCAGTCCGACTTCATCTTCTGAGGTCCGCCTGAACGGTCGCCCTCCGGGATCACTCTGATCAGGAGGGCGACCGACACGCGTTCGGCATCACCGCTCCCTTTCTCGAGGCTCTCTCCATGACCCACTCTCCCCAAAAAAAGCGACTGAGCATCGTGGCCTCCTGCCGGGGGGCCTTCCTGAGCGTGGCTCTGCTGAGCGGCCTGATCAACGTGCTCTATCTCTCCGGCTCAATCTTCATGATGGAGGTCTATGACCGCGTGTTGCCGAGCCGGAGCATTCCAACTCTCGTCGGTCTCTCCGTGATCATCGTCGTCCTGTACCTGTTCCAGGGCCTGTTCGACATGATCCGCGGCCGCATCCTCGCCCGCATCGGCGCGGCCTTCGACCAGGATCTCAGCCAGCCGGTCTTCCAGGCTCAATTGATCGCGCCCCTGCGCTCCGGAGCCGAAGGCGACGGCCAGCAGCCCCTGCGCGACCTCGACCAGATTCGGGCCTTCCTGTCGGGAGGCGGGCCTTCCGCGTTGTTCGACCTGCCGTGGATGCCGCTCTATCTCTTCGTCTGCTTCGCGTTTCATCCCTGGATTGGCATGACGGCCCTTTGCGGTGCGCTGGTTCTGGTGACCATGACGCTGCTCACCGAGGTGATGACCCGCGACGCCTCGAAGTCTGCGGTCAGCGCAGCTTTGCGCCGGAACGGCATTTCGGAAAGTGCGCGCCGCAACGCCGAGGTCGTTCACGCCATGGGCATGGCACAACGCATCGGCGCGCGCTGGGGAGACGCCAACGCTGAATATCTCTCTCATCAGCAGCGGGCCTCCGACGTCTCCGGCGGCTTTGGCGCGATCTCCAAGGTCTTGCGCATGCTCCTGCAATCGGCGGTGCTCGCAGTCGGTGCGTATCTGGTGGTGGACGGTCAGGCGACGGGCGGCATCATGATCGCCTCCTCCATCCTGACGTCGAGAGCGCTCGCGCCGGTCGAACTGGCGATCGCCAACTGGAAGGGTTTCGTCAGTGCGCGGCAAGGCTGGGGCCGCCTCAAGGCGCAATTGACAACCGACGCCGTGTCCAGCGAGCCGCTCAAGCTGCCGGCGCCGCGTTCAAGCCTGTCGCTGACGAATGTCGGTTCGGGTGCGCCCGGCGGCAAGCGTTTCGCCATCCAGGACGTCTCGTTCGAGCTCAGTGCGGGGAGCGGCCTTGGCATCATCGGACCGAGCGCTTCCGGCAAGTCGTCGCTTGCACGCTCGATCGTCGGCGTGTGGCCGACATGGCGCGGCGCAGTGCGCCTCGACAACGCTGCCCTCGATCAGTGGCTTCCGGAAGACCTCGGTCGGCATGTGGGCTATCTGCCCCAGGACGTCGAACTCTTTGCCGGAAGCGTCACGCAGAACATCGCCCGGTTCGATCCAAGCCCGGACCCACAGGCCATCATCGCGGCGGCGAGAGCCGCCAACGTACACGATATGATCCTGCATCTGCCGGAAGGCTATGACACCCAGGTCGGCGAAGTCGGAGCCTCGCTGTCCGGCGGCCAGCGCCAACGCATCGCACTGGCGCGTGCGCTCTATGGCAACCCGTTCCTCGTGGTGCTCGACGAACCGAATTCCAACCTCGACAACGCGGGTGAGCAGGCCCTGGGCGCGGCGATCACAGGCGTGCGGGCGCGCGGCGGCATCGTCATTGTCATCGCCCACCGCCCGAGCGCTCTCGCCTCCCTCGATCAGGTGCTCGTCATGGCCGATGGCCGTGTCCAGGGCTTCGGTCCCAAGGAGGAGGTCCTGAGCAAGGCGCTGAGACCGGTCCCGGCATCCCCCGATCCGCGTACGCCGACCACCGCACCGTTGAAGATCGTCGAGAACAGAGGCGCAGCATCATGAAAAACGCCGTGAAAAAAGATGCCCGCTCGTCGATCCGCCGGCACACGCGCATCGGATTGATCGCCAGTTTCTGTCTCGTCGGCGGCCTTGGCGGCTGGTCGGCGATGACGGAATTGTCCGGCGCGGTCCTGGCGCCAGGCGCAATCGTGGTCGATAGCCACGTCAAGAAGGTGCAGCATCCGACAGGCGGTGTCGTCGGCGAGATCCACGCCCGCGACGGCGACCGTGTTCGCGCCGGYGACGTCGTCATTCGCCTCGACGAGACGGTGGCGAGGGCCAACCTCGCGATGGTGACGAAAAGCCTGGACGAGTTGGCCGCGCGCCACACGCGCCTCGAAGCGGAGCGAGACGGCCTCAAGAATTTCGTGTTCCCCACGGCTCTCACGCAGCGCTCGACGGAACCCGAGCTGGCGAATCTTCTGCAAAGCGAGCGACGGCTGTTCCAGAGCCGCCGCGACTCGCGGGCAGGCCAGAAGGCGCAGCTCGAGGAGCGCGTCTCGCAGTTGCAGGAGCAGATCGCCGGCACGCACCTCCAGGCCGAGGCGAAGGCCGACGAGATCAAGCTGATCCAGGACGAACTGGTCGGCGTGCAGGAACTGTGGCGCAAGAACCTCGTCCCCATCACGCGAGTGACCTCCCTCAAGCGCGAGGAAACGCGCCTTCGCGGAGAGCGCGGGCAGCTCATCTCGACCGTCGCCCAAGCCAAAGGACGCATCAGCGAGACGACGCTGCAGATCCTTCAAATCGATCAGGATCTCAAGAGCGAAGTCTCCAAGGAGCTCAGCGAGGTTCAGGCAAGAACGGCAGAGCTGGTCGAACGCAAGGTCGGCGCGCAGGACCAGCTCAAGCGGATCGATATCCGTGCACCCCAGGATGGAATCGTCCATCAATCCGTCGTGCATACGGTCGGCGGCGTCATCAATGCGAGCGATGCGTTGATGCTGATCATGCCGGAGGGCGACGACCTGTCCATTGAGGTGAAGGTTGCGCCGCAGGATATCGACCAGCTCGAACCGGGTCTGGATACGGTCTTGCGGCTCTCGGCCTTCAATCAGCGAACTACGCCGGAATTGAAAGGAAAGGTCAGTCTCATCGCCGCCAATCTTGTGACTGATGAGCGGACAGGGGCGGCGCATTATCCCGTGCGGATCACCCTCCCGGAGGAAGAACGCCTGCGGCTGGGAACGCTGAAACTCATGCCCGGCATGCCGGTGGAGAGCTTCATCCAAACCGGCTACCGCACGGTGTTCTCCTACCTGACGAAGCCGCTCTCGGACAACATCACGCGGGCGTTCCGCGAGGAGTGATCGTTGGGGAACCGTTACCTCTCGAGGAGCCCGGCCACGGCACGGCCTTCTGCGTGAATCGTGCTATGATGCCACGAGTTCCTCTTCATGAGAGGGGGTCGCCATGGGTGGGCCTATCCAGAGGCTGTGGCGCCACATCTGCGATTTGCCGTTCTCAAGCGTCCTCCGTGGCCACGAAACTTCTCCGCCACGCGCTCCGGACAAGGATGCGTTGGACGATGTGGCGGTCATGTTCAAGGAATGCGGGGACGATTGCGAGCCCACAGCCGAACAGATCGAAGCGAAAGAACGCGAGCGTGCGG
>NZ_JBFUHH010000041.1:0-34041 GCF_056402495.1 Microvirga sp. P4_A5
GAGGTCGAGCGAAGCGAGGGTGAGGGGCCTCCGCTCGTCGATCAGGCGGCGCTCTTGTCGTGCGCGAAAGCCCAGTACAATTCGCGGGCGCGGCGATAGAAGCGGCCCGGCTGCAGGTCGCGGTCGTCGATGCGCAGAACCGGCATCACTTTCGAATAATTGCCCGAGATGAAGATCTCGTCGGCATTGACGAAATCCTCGTAGCGCAGGGTCGACTCGACCACCTCGGCGCCGTCGTCGCGCAGAAGCTGGATCACCCGCTGGCGCGTGATGCCATTGAGAAACGTGCCGTTGGTGGCCGGCGTGTGGACCACGCCGTCCTTCGCCATGAAGACGTTCGACGTCGTGGTTTCGGCCACGTTCCCGAGAGCGTCGCAGACGAGCGCGTTGTCGAACCCTTTCGCCTTGGCTTCGCGAAGGGCGCGGGCGTTGTTGGGATAGAGGCAGCCGGCTTTCGAATCCGTCGGCATGGTTTCGAGAGTCGGTCGCCGGAAGCTCGATTTCATCACCGAGGTCCCGCCCGGCACCGGCATCGGCGCCTCGAAGAGCGACAGGCAGAACTGGGTCGAGTCAGGATCGGGCGAGATGGTGGCCAGGCCCTCGGCCTCGCCCCAATACATGGGCTTCAGATAGAGCGCCGTCTCGGGGGAGAACTTCTTCAGGCCCTCGCGCACGAGTTCGACGATGCGGCCGGGCTCCATGGTGGGCTCGAGACCGATGACCTTCGCCGACCGGTTCACCCGCTCCGCATGGCGGTCGAGATCCGGCGTGACGCCTTCGAAATAGCGCGCGCCGTCGAACACCGAGGAACCGAGCCAGGAGACATGCGAGCGTGGCCCGATGATCGGCGGGTTGCCCTCATGCCAGGCGCCATTGAACCAGTTCCATGTCTGCGAATACCAAGCCACGTGTTTCATCCCTTTTGGGTCAGTTTCTCTGTCTTAATCGAAAGCGCTGCCGGCGAGTCCGTCAATCGCCGTCGAGCGCGCCGGACCATGAAGTGTTTTGATCGATTGCACGTGCAAGGCTGATCGATCGCGTTGGTGGCCGGCGCCCGTCGGTGTATGGTTTAGCCGATGGGCGCATCATCTGTCATCCATGCCGGCACCAGAGCGGTCGTTTTCGACGCCTACGGCACGCTTTTCGACGTCCATTCCGCCGTTCGCCTCCACGCCGACAGGATCGGCCCCGACGCCGCAAGGCTGTCGGACATCTGGCGCGCGAAGCAACTGGAATATTCCTGGGTGCTGTCGCTCGCCGGGCGTTACGAGCGGTTTTCCGTCCTCACCGAAAAAGCGCTCGATTACGCCCTGGCGCTCCATCCCGCCATCGACAGGTCGGTCAAACCGCTCCTCCTCGACGCCTACCGCCATCTCGCCGCCTATCCGGACGTGAGGCCGGCGCTGGAGGCCCTGCGGGCGCGCGGGCTTGCGACCGCGATCCTGTCCAACGGCGACCCCGACATGCTGAACGCGGCGGTCTCATCAGCCGGCCTTGAATCCCTCGTCGATCCCGTTCTGTCGGTCGACGGCGCGAAAATCTTCAAGACGAGCCCGAGCACCTATCGCTTCGCCCTGTCCAAGCTCTTGCTGGGCATCCACGAGGTCGTGTTCGTGTCCTCGAACCGCTGGGATGTGGCGGGCGCGACCGCGTTCGGCATGGCCAGCGTCTGGGTCAACCGCCAGGGGCTGCCGGACGAATACGCGGAGCTTGCACCCCGCGCCGTCGTGTCGTCGCTGGATACCCTCTTCTGAAGGCCTACTTGGCGAGCGCCGCCAGAATACGCGCCCATGAGCGCGTGCCCTTGTGGAAGCTCTTGAGGTCGTATTTCTCATTCGGCGAGTGAATGCGGTCGTCGTCGAGGCCGAAGCCCACGAAGAGCGTGTCGAGACCCAGCACGCGCTTGAAATCGCCGCCGATGGGGATCGAGCCGCCCATGCCGATGACGATCGGATCGACCTTCCATTCGTCATGCAGCGCGCCCTTGGCGGCGGTCAGCGCCGGGAAATCGTGCGGCAGCATCTGCGCGCGCGAGCCCTTGTGGCGGATGAACTCCACCGAGCAATCGGCGGGGATGCGCTCTTCGACGAAGGCCTGGAAATTCTTCGAGATCGCCGCCGGGTCCTGGTCGCCGACGAGCCGGAACGAGATTTTGCAGCGCGCTTCCGCCGCGATGACGGTCTTGGTGCCCTCGCCCGTATAGCCGCCGATGATGCCGTTCACGTCGCAGGTCGGACGGGACTGGATCTGCTCGATGAGCATGCGGCCCTTTTCGCCGGCCGAATGCTTGAGGCCAACCTGTCCGAGATATTCCTCTTCCGTCAGGTTGAGCTTGCGCCATTGCTCCAGCATCTGCGTCGGCGTTTCCGGCACGCCGTCGTAGAAATGCGGAATGGTGATGCGGCCGTCCGCGTCGTGGACCGCCGCGATGATCTTGGCGAGAACGTGGATCGGATTGCGCGCGGCGCCGCCGAACTGGCCCGAATGCAGGTCCCGGTCGGCGCAGCGCACGATGACCTCCTCATAGACCATGCCGCGCAGGGACGACGTGATGGCGGGGGTGTTCTGGTCCCACATGCCGGTGTCGCAGACGAGCGCCACGTCGGCCTTCAATTCGTCCTTGTTGGCCTCGACGAATTCCGGCAGGAATTTCGAGCCGTCCTCCTCCGCGCCCTCGACCAGGAACGTGATGTTGATGGGCAGCGATCCGGTGACCGCTTTCCAGGCGCGGCAGGCCTCCACGAAGGTCAGCACCTGACCCTTGTCGTCGGAGGACCCCCGCGCGGAAATCACCTTCCGGCCATCGGGAAGGGTCGCCATCTTCGGCTCAAAGGGCGGTGTCTGCCACAGCTCGAGCGGGTCGACCGGCTGCACGTCGTAATGGCCATAAAACAGCACATGGGGCTTCGCCTCCCCCTTCGCGTGCCCGACCACCGCCGGATGCCCGCCGGTTTCGCGCAAAGCCGCATCGACGCCGAAACCCTTGAGCTCATCCACCAACCACTGCCCGGCCTTGCGGCAATCGTCCTTGTAGGCGGGGTCGGTGGAAATGGACGGAATCGTCAGCCAGCCGAACAGGCGTTCGAGCGAGACGTCGAGATCGGAATCGATACGCTGAAGGACTTGGTCGAGCTGGGACATGGAGAAGCTGTGCCTGATGAAAAGTGAGGCGGACAGGTAGCCTCAGGATGAGCGGGGTCGCAAGCGATTTCAAAGGCGCGCGGGACGCTTCTTCCCTCCCCCTTGCGGGGAGGGATCGAGGGTGGGGGTCGAAGGGTCGAAGCGCTGAAGAGAATTGTCGATATCCGCCATCAATAACAACTCGATCGCCCAGTCGATCCACCTCCACCTCCAACTCCTCCCCGCAAGGGGGAGGAGAGCAGGTCGCGCCGCTACCGCCGCAATAACCCGCCCAGCGTCCCCCGCACGATCGCGCGGCCGATGGAGCCGCCCTGGCGGCCGCCGAGCGATTTGCCGATCTGGGCCGCGAGCGACCCCACCGTCTGGTTGACCACCGTGCGGGTGACTTCGCGGGTGACGCGCTGGGTCATCGTCATCGAACCCTTGCGTGTGCTCGTGGTGCCCAGAAGACCGCCCAGGATGTCGAGGATACCGCCGCCGCCTTGCGCCGCCTGTGCATCCTCGGTTGCCTTCCCGGCCCGTTTCGCCAGCATTTCGTAGGCCGAATCCGAATCGATCGTCTGCTCGTATTTGCCCCGCAGGGGACTGGCGGCGATGATCGCCAGGCGCTCCGCCTCGGTGATCGGGCCGACCTGCGCCATCGGCGGTGCGATCAGCGTGCGCTCCACCATGGAGGGCGAACCCTTGCCCTCCAGCGTCGAGACCAAAGCCTCCCCGACACCGAGTTCGGTGATCGCTTTCTCGGTGTCGAAGGCCGGGTTCTGGCGGAAGGTCTCCGCCGCCACGCGGACGGCTTTCTGTTCCCGGGGCGTGTAGGCGCGAAGCGCGTGCTGCACCCGGTTGCCGAGCTGCGCCAGGACGGATTCCGGCACGTCGACGGGGTTCTGGGTGATGAAGTACACGCCGACGCCCTTCGAGCGAATGAGGCGAACGACGCGCTCCACCGTCTCGATCAACACCTTGGGCGCGTCGCTGAAGAGCAAATGCGCCTCGTCGAAAAAGAACACCAGCTTCGGCTGGTCGAGATCGCCCACTTCCGGCAATTCCTCGAACAGCTCGGACATCAGCCAGAGCAGGAACGTCGCGTAGAGACGCGGATTGCTCATGAGCTTGTCGGCCGTCAGGATGTTGATGATTCCGCGCCCGTCCCGGTCCCGGCGCATCAGGTCCTTGATGTCGAGCGCGGGCTCGCCGAGAAACTCTTCGCCCTTCTGGTTTTCGAGCACGAGAAGCTGGCGCTGGATGGTGCCGATGGTGGCCTTCGACACGTTGCCGTAGGTCGTCGTGAGTTCCTGCGCGTTTTCGGCGACGAGTTGCAGCAGCGCGCGCAGATCCTTGAGATCCATCAGCAGCAGGCCCTGCTCGTCGGCGATGCGGAACGCGATGTTGAGCACGCCTTCCTGCGTGTCGTTGAGATCGAGCAGGCGCGAGAGCAGAAGCGGCCCCATTTCGGAGATCGTCGCCCGCACCCGGTGGCCCTGCTCGCCGAACAGGTCCCAGAACACCACCGGAAAGCGGTCCGGCACGTAATCGACGCCGATGTCTTTGGCGCGCTTGACGAAGGCCTCCTTGCCGGTGCCGGGGGCAGCGATTCCCGACAGGTCGCCCTTGATGTCGGATGCGAAGACCGGGACGCCCGCGTTGGAGAAGCCTTCGGCCAGCACCTGCAGCGAGACGGTCTTGCCGGTGCCCGTCGCGCCGGTGATGAGACCGTGCCGGTTGGCGAGCCTCAGATCGAGAGTTTCCGGCTTGGTGCTTTTGCCGATAAGGATCTTGCCGTCTTCGAGCATCGTTGGTCTCCGGTATGCTTGGGCGCGACTCTAAGGAAAGGCGGCGAGGGATTCTACTGGCCCTCTCACTTGATTTTGGAGGGCCGGACGGCGAACTATCGTCTGAACATGTCCAATTTCCTGAGGAGAATCACGTGGAAGAGCTGATCGCACGGGTCACGCAGAAGACCGGCCTCGACGCCGACACCGCCCGAAAGGCGATCGGCATCATCCTGGCCTATCTCCGGAAAGAGGGCCCCGAGGCGGAGGTCAACCAGCTCGTCGCGGCATTTCCGGGCGCCGAGGACGCGATCGCGATGGCGCAATCGGGCACCGGCGGCGGCCTGATGGGCATGGTCGGCTCGATGGGCGGCGGCGTCATGGCGCTCGGCGGCCAGTTGATGAGCGCGGGCGTATCCATGGGGCAGATGCAGCCCCTCGGACACGAACTCCTGACCTTCGGCCGCGAAAAGGCCGGCGAGGACGTGATGGGCCCGATCGTCGGGTCGATCCCGGGATTGTCGCAGTTTGTCTGAGGCGAATGGCAAGATAGCGAATGGCGAAATGGCGAATGGCGAATGGTAGTTGGCGTTCACTCGACGAATCGTCGTTCCTCCACTCGCCACTCGCCATTCGCCCCTCTCCAACCACCCAGAGCCCGATGACAGACCTCACCCTCACCAACGACTTTCCGCCCGCCACCCGCGATGCGTGGCTGCGTCGCGTCGAAGGGGTGCTGAAAGGCGCGGATTTCAAGCGGAAGCTCGTGGGGCGGACCTATGACGGCATCGAAATCCAGCCGCTCTATGAAAAGGCCGAAGACGCGCAGCCGGTCATCCGTGGCGAAACGGGGCCGTGGCGCATCTCCCAGCGACTCGACCATCCCGATCCCGCCACTGCGAACGCGTTGGCGCTCGCCGATCTCGCAGGCGGGGCCGATGGGCTGACGCTGGTCGCCGCGAAGGCGCCGTCGTCGCGGGGCTTCGGGCTTGCGCTCACGTCCCTCGACGATCTCGACCGGGCCCTTGCGGATATCATGCTCGACCTCATCCATGTCCGGCTGGACGCGGGCGGTCACGGCCGGCAGGCGGCGGCCCTGTTCGTGGCGCTCGCAGAACGGCGCGGCCATGCGCTGTCGGCGCTCTCGGTCGATCTCGGGCTCGATCCCCTCGGCGCGATGGCGGCCATGGGCCGGCTTTCGGCTTCCTGGGACGAAGTCGCCGCGCGGATGGTGGAAACGCAGGCGGACCTCGCGGCGCGCGGTTTTGGCGGACGCATCTTCCTCAGCGACGGCAGGCCCTACCAGGAAGCGGGCGCGAGCGAAGCGCAGGAGTTGGCGGCCGTCCTTGCCACCGGCATCGCGACCTTGCGTGCCCTCGAAGCGGGGGGCGTGCCGCTCGAGGCTGCGCGGGATACGCTCGCGTTCCTGCTCGTGGCGGATGCGGATGAGTTTCTCACCGTGGCGAAATTCCGCGCCCTGCGCCACCTCTGGGCCCGCGTCGAGCAGGCATGCGGTCTTCAGCAAAAGCCCATCCGCCTCCATGCCGAGACGGCGTGGCGGATGACGACGCGGCGCGACCCTTGGGTGAACATGCTGCGTACCACCGTCGCCACCTTCTCGGCCGGGCTCGGCGGGGCGGATTCCATCACGGTGCTGCCCTTCACCGCCGCGCTCGGATTGCCGGATGCGTTCGCGCGACGGGTCGCCCGCAATACCCACCTCATCCTGATCGAGGAATCCAACCTCGCCCGCGTCGCCGACCCAACCTCGGGCGCCGGCGGCTTCGAGGCGCTGACCGAAGCCTTGTGCGAAAAGGCCTGGGGCGTGTTCCAGGCCATCGAGCGGGACGGCGGGATCGTCGAGAACCTGAAACGCGGCGCTCTCCAGCGGGAGATCGCGGAGGTTCGGGTAGAGCGCGACAAGGCCGTTGCGACGCGCCGGGACCCGATCACCGGAACGAGCGAGTTTCCGAACCTTGCCGAAGGCGACGTTACGGTGCTGATGCCCTCGCCTTTATGGAACGGAAAAAAGAGCGCGGCGGGCGATTCCGGCATCCCGCAATCCGCCACCGCACCGACGACCTTTTCCGAACTGGTTGCCAAGGCCTCCAGCGGCGTTGCATTCGCGGAACTAACCCGCTCGGCGGCCGGCGCCTCTCCGCTTGCCATCGAGCCCCTGCCCTCGATCCGCACTGCGGAACCCTTCGAGCTCTTGCGCGATCGCGCCGATGCGGCTCTGGCGCGGACAGGAAAGCGACCCCGAATCKTCCTCGCGACCGTCGGATCTCCGGCCGCCTATACCGCCCGCGCAGGCTTCGCCAAGAATTTCTTCGAGGCGGGCGGGATCGAGGCCGTGATGCCGGAGGGAACCTCAAACGAGGACGCGCTCACGACGGCGTTTCGCGAAAGCGACGCCGTGATGATCTGCCTGTGCTCGTCGGACGCGCTTTATGCCAAGGATGGGATCGAGGCTCTCGCGGCGCTGAGGCCGCTCACCGCCGGCCCGATCTACGTGGCGGGGCGCCCTGCCGAGCTGGCGGAAGGCCTCGCGCAGGCCGGCGCCACCGGGTTCATCCATGCGGGCAGCGACGCCGTCGCGGTGCTGAACGAGGCGCTCGCGGCGGTGGGAGCCTGACCGGAAGCGGGCCGGGCTCGGTAGCATCGCCTGGGCGAATGGCTTAAAATACGCGTGTTACGAAGGAGACTTGCCGTCACATGACCCGGGTTCCGGATTTCTCCGCCATCGACTGGGCGTCCGCCCCAGCCTCGCCCCCCGCAATCGTCGGCGCGCCGTGGCTGACGCCCGAGGGGATTTCGGTGAAGCGGGTCTATGGCCCGGAGGATCGGGCCGGCATCGACGCGCTCGACACCTTCCCCGGCATCGCGCCGTATCTTCGCGGCCCCTACCCCACCATGTATGTCAACCAGCCCTGGACCGTGCGCCAATATGCCGGATTCTCGACGGCCGAGGATTCGAACGCCTTCTACCGGCGCAATCTCGCAGCGGGCCAGAAGGGGCTGTCGGTGGCGTTCGATCTCGCGACCCATCGCGGCTACGACAGCGATCATCCCCGCGTGTCCGGCGATGTGGGCATGGCGGGGGTTGCGATCGACTCGATCTACGACATGCGCACGCTCTTTTCGGGCATTCCGCTCGACCAGATGAGCGTGTCTATGACCATGAACGGCGCGGTGCTGCCGATCCTCGCGCTCTACATCGTGGCGGCCGAGGAACAGGGCGTGCCGGCCGACAAGTTGTCGGGCACGATCCAGAACGACATCCTCAAGGAATTCATGGTGCGCAACACCTATATCTACCCCCCCAAAGGGTCGATGCGCATCATCTCGGACATCTTCGCCTACACGTCGTCGCATATGCCGAAATTCAACTCGATTTCGATCTCCGGCTACCACATGCAGGAAGCCGGCGCGACGCAGGACCTCGAACTCGCCTACACGCTCGCCGACGGCGTCGAGTATATCCGCGCGGGCATCGCGGCCGGCCTGACCATCGATCAATTCGCCCCGCGCCTGTCGTTCTTCTGGGCGGTGGGCATGAACTTCTTCATGGAAGTCGCCAAGATGCGCGCCGCGCGTCTGATCTGGGCGAAGCTCGTCCGGGAATTCGATCCCAAGAGCGAGAAATCGCTGCCGTTGCGCACACATTCGCAAACCTCCGGCTGGTCGCTCGCGGCGCAGGACGTGTTCAACAACGTGGTGCGCACTTGCGTCGAGGCGATGGCGGCGACGCAAGGGCACACGCAATCGCTGCACACCAACGCGCTCGACGAAGCGCTGGCGCTGCCGACCGATTTCTCCGCGCGCATCGCCCGCAACACGCAGCTTTTCCTGCAGCAGGAAAGCGGCACCACGCGCATCATCGATCCGTGGGGCGGCTCCTATTACGTCGAGAAGCTGACGCAGGAGCTCGCGGCGAAAGCGTGGGGCCATATCCAGGAGATCGAGAGCCTCGGCGGCATGGCGAAGGCCATCGAGGCCGGTATTCCGAAATTACGGATCGAGGAAGCGGCCGCCCGCACACAGGCCCGCATCGATTCCGGCCACCAGAAGATCATCGGCGTGAATTGCTTCAAGCCCGATGGCGAGGCCACCATCGACATTCTGAAGGTCGACAACGCGTCCGTGCGCAACCAGCAGATCGAGAAACTCCGCCGCCTGCGCGAAGAGCGCGACCAAAGCGACGTGGATGCGGCGCTCGCGGCTTTGTCGAAAGGCGCCGCGGGCCGTGACAATCTCCTCGACCTCGCGGTGAAGGCCGCGCGCGCGAAGGCGACGGTGGGCGAGATTTCCGACGCGCTTGAAAAAGTCTGGGGCCGCCACGTGGCGTCCATCAAGGCGATCTCGGGAATCTACAAACGGGAGATGGGCATGTCGCATCAGGCGATGGAGCAGGTGCATCGGCTCGTCGAGGAATTCGCCGAGCATGACGGCCGCCGTCCGCGCATCCTCGTCGCCAAGATGGGACAGGACGGACACGATCGCGGCCAGAAGGTCATCGCATCGGCTTTCGCCGATCTCGGCTTCGACGTGGATATCGGTCCGCTCTTTGCAACGCCGGTCGAGGCCGCGCGACAGGCTATCGAGAACGACGTCCATATCATCGGCGTCTCGTCGCTCGCCGCGGGCCACTTGAGTCTCGTGCCGGAGCTGAAGGCGGCGCTCGCCCAATACGGCCGCGACGACATCATGATCGTCGTCGGCGGCGTCATTCCCCAGCAGGATTTCGAAGCGCTCCGCGACGCCGGCGCATCGGCCATCTTCCCGCCCGGAACGGTGATCGCCGACGCGGCAATCGGGTTGGTGGAAGAGTTGAACCGCAGGCTTGGTTATCATCCCCGAGACGCCGCTGAGTAATCCGCCGGCCCAAAGTCCGGACCCAGGCTCAACCCTTGCGGCATTTATCGTGCGCGGAAACTAAATCGCCGCTGAAATTCTGTTATCTCTAGGAAAATATCACGAAAGGCAATTTTTTCATTGCTCCGGCTCATACTGTGCAAGCTTAGCTGATAGCATTTTGCCAATTATACGCTCAAGCTTATAGGTTATACGCTCAAGCTTCTGGTGCTTCGGCGCACATGACGGTAGGCACACAGTACTTTTCTTTGGAGCAACGATTTAACGTTCGGCGTTGATCAGCGGCAGGGCCCACGGATGCGTGGCTCTGCTGTTGTAACAGTAAGGAGAAATCAATGTCGAAGTCTCTCTATCTCGCGGCGCTTGCCATCAGTGCTGCATTCGCAGCCTCAGGAGCAAACGCCGCGATCTCGCCGAACGGACTTTCAACAAACGGAAGTCAGCTCAACGGCAGCCAGCTCAACGGCAGTCAGCTGAATGGCAGCCAGCTCAACGGCAGTCAGCTCAACGGCAGTCAGCTGAATGGCAGCCAGCTCAACGGCAGCCAGCTCAACGGCAGCCAGCTGAATGGGACGGTGGCGCAATCACTCCCGGTGAAGGCAGCAATTCTTCCCGATGGACTGGTCGTTCCGACCGAATAGTCCAGAGCTGGGCGGCGCCCCTCGCTTCGGTGGGGGGCGCACAAGGAGATTGTAATGCGTCGCTTGCTGCCAATTTTTCTAATTCCATTCTCGCTCCTCGCGTCCCCTCACATCGCTCATGCGGGAGACAGCCACCTCAAAGTGACCGGTACGGAACTGTTATTGGAACTCGCCGACGGACGGATTCTGGGGGGGCAGGATTTGGTCGGCGTGCAGTTGGTGATCGGCAGTCCACAGGGCGACAAGGTGGTGCAGATCGACGCCATCGAAGAGGGGCACGTCACAACGGGAGGAGCGCTGCAGCTCTACACACTGACCTATCGCAATGCGGAGCGACAAATCATCTCAAATCTGTGTCGCCCAGACGCGACGGGCCGCAGAGCCGGTTTTCCTCTTCCAGATGAAAGAGGTGGTTTTGCCTTCACCTGCACGAGCGGAGCGGAAGGAAAATGCGTTCTGATGGGGTATCGACCATGGGAAATCCGCGATGACGTGCCGATGCGCGATCTTCATCGCGCCTGCATCCGCATGGTCCGGGCCGATTACGGCGGCGACGGCGTTTCAACAACGCGCGACGGAACACTCATCGATGTCTTTGACCGCTTCGGGATTCAGACGCCAGACAGAAGTGTCAATATGGAATTTGAAGCCGCGTGGAGTCCTCACGGCGCGGTTTGCGTCGCCAATTCGCGGATCAGACAGAACATAACCCTGAACGAGATCGCGGCGCGCTATCCCCGTCTCGCAAACGCCATCGGGACGCGGGCCTGTTCGGAGGAATCGGCGCGACGAGATTCGCGGGCGTTGATTTTCAATCGATCTAACGCTGTCGCGCTGGAAGTCGCTGAGAAAGATCCTGCGGGGTCGCCCGATTGACGCGCCAACATCACCCCTGCCCCACCCGCAGCCCCACCGTTGCCACACCCGCGCCGATGAGCAGCGAGCCGCCGACCTTGTTGACGATGCCCATCATGCGCGGGTTGCGCACGACGTTGCGGGCGCGGGAGGCGATGAGCGCGTAGGTGAAGGCGTTCGCGAAGGCCAGGACGAGGAAGGTCGTGGCAAAGATGGCGATCTGGGGTGCGAAGGCCGCTTTGGTGTCGATGAATTGCGGCAGGAAGGCCATGAAGAAGGTGAGGCCCTTGGGGTTGAGCGCCGTCACCAGCCACGCATGGCCGAGCATTTTCAGGGACGAGACCGCATCCGTCCGCGGTTTGGCGTCGAGGGTGCCGCCGGCGCGCCACAGCTTGATGCCGAGCCAGATCAGATAGGCGGCGCCCACCCATTTCAGAAGCGTGAACAGGTTCGCCGAGGCGGCGAGCAGCGCGCCGAGACCCAGAAGAGAAAAACTCATGGCGGTGAAATCGCCCAACGCCACGCCGATGGCCATGGGCAGCGCGGTGCGCCAGCCCTGTCCGAGCGCGTAGGAAACGACGAGAAGAATCGTCGGGCCGGGAATGATCACCAGGATGGTGGAGGCGGCCGCGAAAGCGAGCCAGGTTTCGAACGTCATCGGGCGGTCTTTCTAACTTTCGCAATGAGGGAGCCATAAACCCGCGCGCCTGTCGAGTGGGCCGGCCGTGGCCTCATCCGGCCTTCGCCAGAACGAGCCCCGTCACGATCACACAAGCGGCGATCCACCGCGCCGCGCCGAAGTTCTCCTTCAGGATCGCCGCGCCGATCGCGGCGGCGAACAGCACCGAGACTTCGCGCAGGGCGCCTACCAGACCGATGGGCGCTTTCGTCATGGCCCACAAGGCCGTTCCGTAAGACAGTGTGCCCATGGCGCCGCCTGCGAGAGCCTTGGGCCAGAACGCCGCGACGGTTCGTCGGAACACAGGGCCGCGCAGGCCCACCAGCAGCGGCAGGATGAACAGGCCGGTGAGCGCGACCAGCGTCGACACATAGCGCGCCGCATTGCCGGACACACGCGCGCCGGCGCCGTCGATCAGCGTGTAGGTGACGATGGTGACGCCCGTGAGCGCCGCCACCCCCATGCTGCGGGCGCTGAGTGCGCCGCCGCGCAGGCCGTCCGCGCTCAGCCCGATGATGCCGCAGCACAGCAGAACGAGGCCGAGCCATGCGAGAGGCGTCAGCAATTCGCCGAACAGGAATGTCGCCAGCAAAGCCGTGAAGAGCGGCGCGCCGCCGCGCAGGAGCGGATAGATGGCCGAGTAATCCGAATGGCGATACGCGAGGCCGATGAGCACGAAATAGCCCACATGGACGAGTGCCGATGCCAAGAGATACGGCCATGACGCAACGTCAGGAAATCCCACGACGGCGATGACGGGAAGCGCCGCGAGCGCCGAGCCGATTCCGATCAGCGCGGATCGCGTCAGCGCATCGCCCGCGCCGCTCTTGGCCATCGCGTTCCAGGTCGCGTGGAGGAAGGCCGCGAGCAGAACCGCGACGAGAACGTTGGAAGCCATGCGGGTCCTCGCTGGCGGGCCAAGCCGATTCGGCGTCGTTCAGCTTGGCATGGCGGGACCCGTTCTGCGAAACTCAGTTCGCCCGCTCGATCGCCCGCTTCACCACCTGCTGGACTTCCGGATTCGACAGGAAGAGGTCGTGGTTGATGATGCCGCCGCCGAATTCCGACGCGTCCGCGACGCGAACCCCAAGGGATTCGAGGCGTTCGCGATCCGCCGCGCCGGCGCGCACGATGCCGCCTGCGAGCCGGCTCGACATGGCAAGCGCGCGGTCGTTGGTGGAGCTGATGACGGTGATCTTCTTCGCATCCGGTCCCAGCCGCTCGAGGCCGCGGGCGAAAAGGTCGATGTCGATATCGGGGGCGGCCATCACGACCGCGCCGATCCGCGACATGGCGCCCTCGCCACCGGAACCGCGCAGCATCCGCAAAGTTTCGAGGGTCAAAAGCGTTCCCATGCTGTGGGCCACGATATGGATGCGCCCACCGCTCGGCGACTTGGCGATGGCCGAGAGCAAATCCTCCAGCGCATCGCGGGACCACATGGCGCTTTCGCGGTCGCTCACATAGCTGAAGGTCGAGCCCGCCGACGGCCAGGTGAAGAGGCCCGTCGCGCCGGGAAAACGAATGCCTTCGGAGAGTTCGATGGTGGAGGTCGCGGCCGTCTCGAAGCTTTCGCGATAGCCGTGGATGTAGAGCAGCAGATCACGCCCCAAAGCGGCCTGGGCGAAGGATTGCGCGGCGGTCGAACGGTCGACGGAATCAACCGAGGCGATCTCCCGGCCGCCCGAGGTCACGCGTCCGAGAAGCGAGCGATCCGGTTGGGTGAGGCGCGCTTCCGCGAACACCATGTCGGCGGAGCGCTGCGCGCTGAACCACGGCTTCTTGATGGGGTCGCTCACGGGCATGCGCGTCGTGGCGATCAAGAGGCGCGGATCGTTGGAGAGGCCGGGTCGTGGCGATCGGGATGGGCTGGACAGGATCGATTCGCCCCCGACGCAGGCAGAGAGCGCGAGGCTTGCGAAAGCAACGACGGCAAGGCGGCGGGTGGGTTGAAGCATGATTCCGATGGGGCGGGAGAAGGGCGGGCCCGCTCTGTCGCGCCCGAACGTGGCGGGCACAAGGCAGCAGGAAGGCTCGGGGGCCTCTCTTTGGGAACATGGTCAATCTTTGGTGAACGGCTTAACGCTTGATGCGGCGGGCCGACCTGCCTAAATCGGCCATGATGTTTCTCGCCCGCCTCCTCCTCGTCATCGTCGGATTGTTCTTGCTGCCGCTGGGCGCCCACGCCCTGTGGTGGTCCCTGCGCGAGGACGTGGCGCCCAATTACCGCCAGGCCGATTGGTCGAGCGCGAGCCTGCTGCCGCTTCCGGCGACCGCGCCGGATGCGATCGTGGCCGTCTATGCGGCCCGGGTCGGCCGCTGGCGCGGCATCTTCGCCCATCACACCTGGGTGGTCGTGAAGGAGGCAGGAGCCGACCGCTATACCCGCTACGACAAGGTCGGATGGGGTTCGCCGGTGCGCACCAACGGCTGGGCGCCGGACGGGCGCTGGTTCGGCAACGCGCCGCAGCCCATCGTGCTGATCGAGGGCGAGGCGGCACAAGGCCTGATCCCTCAGATCCAGGCGGCGGTGGCGAGCTATCCCTACCGCGTCTCGGGGGATTATCACGCTTGGCCGGGGCCGAATTCGAACACCTTCGTGGCGCATGTGATGCGCTCCGTTCCCGAACTCGGCGCCGCCCTTCCGCCGACGGCTTTGGGCAAGAACTGGCAGCCTTACCGCGACATCGTCGGCCTGACTCCGAGTCGAACCGGCGTTCAGATTTCGCTGGGCGGCTATGTGGGCGTCGCAGTCGGGTGGGTCGAGGGCATCGAGTTCGATTTCCTGGGCCTCGTCGCCGGCATCGACATCCGCCGCCCGGCCCTGAAGCTCCCCGGCTGGGGACGGATCGGTATGCAGCCGATCGTCTGGTGAAAACCGGCCGCGAACGCGCTAAAGCTGGTCCATGACCGGGGGCTCCTCTCGCAAGACCGACATCACGCCCGACGCCGTCGCGAGCGGCGATCGCGCCGTGCTGGCGCGCGCCATCACGCTGATGGAATCCCGCCGCCCCGATCACCGCGCGAAGGCGCGCGAATTGCTGCGGGTGCTGATGCCGCGAACGGGCAAGGCCGTCCGGGTGGGCATCACGGGCGTTCCGGGCGTCGGAAAATCGACCGCCATCGACGCGCTGGGAACGCTGCTGACCGGGCGGGGCCACAAGGTGGCGGTCCTGGCGGTCGACCCCACCTCGACCCGCAGCGGCGGCGCGATCCTGGGCGACAAGACCCGCATGGCGCGGCTGGCGGTGGATCCGAACGCCTTCATCCGCCCCTCCCCGTCATCCGGAACGCTCGGCGGCGTGGCGGCCAAGACCCGCGAGACGATGCTGCTCTGCGAAGCCGCCGGGTTCGACGTGATTCTCGTCGAGACGGTGGGAGTCGGGCAATCCGAAACGGCGGTGGCGGACCTGACGGATTTCTTCCTCGTACTGATGCTGCCCGGCGCCGGCGACGAATTGCAGGGGATCAAGAAGGGCATCCTGGAACTCGCCGACATGATCGCGGTCAACAAGGCCGACGAAGATCTCCTGCGGGCGAAGGCAGCGGCCGCCGAATACAAGGCGGCGCTCCATATCCTCACCCCGGCTTCCCCCGTATGGACGCCGCCCGTCGTCACCGTCTCGGGCCTGACCGGCCAGGGGCTCGACGAGCTCTGGAGCAAAGTGCTGGACCATCGCAAGCGCATGGAGGCGAGCGGCGAGCTTCAGGCGAAAAGGCGCGCTCAGGATTCCAAATGGATGTGGGCCCTCGTCCACGAACGCCTGCGGGAGCGGCTCGCTCACGACGCGGCGCTGCGCCGGCGCGTACCGGAAATCGAGCACGCCATCGCGGAGGGTAGGCTGTCCCCCACCGCCGGCGCCGACGAGATCGTGGGGCTGCTGGGTCTCTAGATTCCGCTCGCCTCGAGCTCGCCGGTTGCGCGCAAGGCGCCCACTTCGATGCCGTTCCAGTTCTTCATGACCGGGCGGGCGAGAGCCTCGACCGCAGCGCGCGCGGTGTCGTCGAGGGTGAGGTAGCGCAGGAGCAGCGCTCCCATGATGCCCTCCGCGGCGCGGGTGCCCCCGTCATCGACCTTCAGCGCGATGCCATAGCCGAGTTCCGGCAGGGCGGCGCAATAGACCCCCTCGGCGCCGACCTTGATGAAGGCCCGCTCGCCCAGGATCTCCATGACCTTCGTGTCGAACCGATCCGTCCCGGCGACCATGAAGGGGTGGGCCGCCACCGCCCTGCGGATGCGCGCCGCCGCTTTCGCCGTATCGGGCGGGAGGCCGATTCCGGTGCCGAAACGGGCAAAGCCGAAAGCCATGGCCGGCAGGGGAATCGCATAGGTCGGGATCGAACAACCGTCGATGCCGCTATGCTCCTCGTCGTGACACGCGCCCGTCAGGTCTTCGAGCGTCGAGYGGACCCGCTGCTGCACGGCGTGGTCGGCCCTGACATATCCGGCCGGATCGCTCCCCGTGCCGCAGGCGAGGCAGATGAAGCCCGCATGCTTGCCCGAGCAATTGTTGTGCAGGGCCGAAGGGTTTGCACCGCTCGCGACGAGCGCCCGGTTGGCCCCCTCGCCCATCGGCCAGTGAATGCCGCATTCGAGGCATGAGACATCGCGACCGGCCTTCGCCAGCATCGCGGCCGCGACCGCCGCATGAGCGGGCTCGCCGGAATGCGACGCGCAGGCGAGCGCGATTTCTTCGTCGGTAAGTCCTAATCGTTCGGCGATTCCGGTCTCGACCAAAGGGAGGGCCTGCAAGCCCTTGATGGCCGAACGGGGGTAGACGGGCGTTTCCATGTCGCCGAGCGAAAACACCACGCCGCCATCCGCCGCCACCACCGAAACGCTGCCGCGATGGCGCGATTCCACCAGATGGCCGCGCACGACCTCGACGAGAACAGGGTTCAGCATAAACGGCCTCAAATTGAATCGCGGTCTTTTGTGCCTCTGAGGACGGGAAGTCAAAGACTTCCCAACCGTCATCCTCAGTTTCGGCCATGACTTGCCGCCGCGCCTTCCGCCGCTTACACCGGAATTCGACCAACGGGAGAGGTTTTCGGATGCGTGTCGCGATGATCGGAGCCGGCTATGTGGGCCTGGTTTCCGGCGCCTGCTTCGCCGATTTTGGCCACGACGTCTGCTGCGTGGACAAGGACCCGCGCAAGATCGATGCCCTCAACGGGGGCGAGATTCCCATCTTCGAGCCGGGCCTGAGCGACCTCGTCGCCAAGAACGTGCGCGAGAAGCGGCTCTCATTCACCACCAGCCTGGCGGAGGCGGTCGCCAGGGCCGAGGCGGTCTTCATCGCCGTGGGAACGCCGTCCCGGCGGGGCGACGGCCACGCGGACCTCACCTTCGTCCAGCAGGCGGCGCGCGAGATCGCCGCCGCCCTCGACGGCTATACGGTCATCGTCACCAAATCGACCGTTCCGGTCGGGACCGGCGACGAGGTCGAGCGCATCATCCGCGACGTCCGGCCGGAGGCGGAATTCGCCGTCGTCTCCAACCCGGAATTCCTGCGCGAAGGCGCGGCCATCACGGATTTCAAGCGACCCGACCGGATCGTCATCGGCACCGAGGACGAGCGGGCCGCCAACGTGATGCGGGAGATTTACCGCCCGCTTTACCTCAACCAGTCGCCGCTTCTGGTCACGGGGCGCCGGACCGCCGAACTCATCAAATACGCGGCGAACGCCTTCCTTGCCATGAAGATCACTTTCATCAACGAAATCGCCGACCTGTGCGAGCAGGTCGGCGCGGACGTTCAGGAGGTGGCGCGCGGCATCGGTCTCGACAACCGCATCGGCTCCAAGTTCCTGCATGCGGGGCCCGGCTATGGCGGCTCCTGTTTTCCGAAGGACACGCTCGCGCTCATCAAGACCGCGCAGGATCACGACGCGCCCACGCGCATCATCGAGACGGTCGCCGCCGTCAACGCGCAGCGCAAGCGCGCCATGGGGCGCAAGGTGATCGCGGCCTGCGGCGGTTCCGTCCGGAACAAGACGATCGCGGTGCTGGGCCTGACCTTCAAACCCAACACCGACGACATGCGCGACGCGCCGTCCCTCGACGTCATCACCACGCTTCAGGATGCGGGGGCACGCATCCGGGCCTACGACCCCGAGGGCATGATGGCCGCGAAGGCGCTGATGCCCGAGGTCGAATATGCGCGGGACGCCTACGATTGCGCCAGCGGGGCGGATGCGCTCGTCATCGTGACGGAATGGGACATGTTTCGCGCTCTCGATCTGCGCCGCCTGCACGACCTGCTGGCGGAACCCATCCTGGTCGACCTGCGCAACATCTACCGCCCCGAGGACATGCGGCGGYGCGGATTCACCTATGTGAGCGTCGGGCGACCCTGACTTCACGCGGCGCGTCTTTCGGGCCATATAGAGCACACATCATCGGAGCGCCCCATGCAGACCTTCTTCGTCGAGATCAAATGCAAGCTCGGAAAGACCTATCAGGTCGCGAGCGCGCTGGCCGACCGGGAGATCGCGTCCGAAATCTATTCGACCGCCGGCAATTACGACATCCTCGCCAAGTTCCACGTGGATGACGGGGTCGATATCGGCCACTTCATCGCCAAGAACGTGCAGACGATCGGCGAAATCGCCGACACCCACACGATCATCACGTTCAAGGCGTTCTGAGGAAGGCGTTTCGGACGCGGGCCTATTGCACGGCCGCGTAGGCTTCCACCCGCGGAGACACTGCTGCCGGTGCGGTCACTTCGGCGAGGATCGGGCCGATGCCCTCGTAGCGGTCCATGCGGCGCACGATCTTGGAATCGATGCGGTTGTACAATTCGGCCACGCTGACGGCGCGGCGCTTGCGGCCCTTGCCATCCATGAAGAGGCCCGCATTGGCCTTCGCGGCCTTCGGGAAGAGCTTCGTGGCGCTCATGTTGGGGTCTGAATCGAGCACGTCCAGGAAACGCACCGCGCTGCCCGCGCCGAGGAAATGCGCGAGGTAAAGCTCCGCTTCTTCGAGCTCCCGCTCGCCCTGCGCCTGCAAGGCCCGCTCGACGTCCTTGATCAGTTCGCCTGCCATCAATGCCGAGAAATACGGATCGGTGCGCAGGCTCATGATCCAGGCGCGGTCCTTGTCGTCCGCGACGGTGGGGTCGCCATCGACGATGCGGATTGCCTTCGCGGCGGCGGCGAAGCCGTAATCCGCCGCATGGAGATGGACGGTCTCGAGCCAGGTGCTGTCGATGAACTGGAAAAGGCCCTGGGCCGTCGAGGTCGAGGCCTTCGCCTCGTTGGAAAGGCTCGATTCCACATCCGCGAGCGTCACCATGTAGACCGGATCGACGCCCGTCACGTGGGCGGCCTTCAGGACGGAATGGACCAGCCAGCGGGGGATCGTCCGGCCCCCGAACGGGATCAACTCGTCCGGGTTATCGGCCGTCTGGACCGGAACGGAATCGKCAGGCGCGGGTTTTACGGGAGTGGCTGCCGGAAAGGCGGCTTCGATGATGGAGCGAAAAAGTCCGGGGTTCCGACGAAGTTCCGGGACCGGGGCCGGTGCAGAGACCGGGCGGGCCATTAACGCGCTGGGCAACGTCGCCACGGCGGCGGGAACGGCGGCCATTGCCTGAAATCCCAGCACCAGACTGAGGGTCGCGCAAAGACGAATTGCGTGACGGCCACCTCGCGTGGCGATGTGAACATTGTTCCCGCGTCGCGGAATCGCGCCCAGAGGCGTGATCGCAATAGTCGGCATTCGCTGTTTTCCCGCTGGATCCTGCCGGGGACGGCGGACCCTTCCTTTTGTTCTAGGAAACAAGGGGTGGCGGGCAGATGTGGCGATAATCGGTCAGCTTAACCGTAAGGTAACTCTAAAATCCGCTAAGGGGCTGCGCGTTAACGGAAAATTAGCCTGCGGATTTTGCCACCAACTTGGCATTTGTCTGTTCCAGGCGCTTCGCAAGCTCTCGCATCACGGCAAGCGACATCTGCGGGAACTGCGCCAGCAGCTCCAGAAAGACCCGCCGGTCGATCCGAAGGGCGGTGGTCGGCTGGGACGCCATGATGGTGGCCGACCGGGGCGTGTCGGACAAAATGCCCATCTCGCCGACGAGCTCATTGCTCTGCAGCTCCGCCACCTTGATTTCGCCCGTCGGCGTGTTGAGCAAGACGTCGGCCCCGCCTTCGAGAATCACATAGGCCGAATCCGACGCGTCGCCCTGCGAGAAGAATCGCTGCCGGTCGGCGAATTGAACCCGCTCGCTGGTGAAGGCCAGAAGTTTCAAGCGCGCCGGATCGATGTCCTTGAACATCGGCACCTGCCGCAAGGTTTGAACTTCGGCTTCAAGGGTCATGCAACCTCTCCTGCTATTCGCTGCGCGTCCGGAGCCGGTGGCTCGAAGGCCTCCGGCCGGGCGGCGTTCCGCTCTGTGGTAATCTTTCCGTCGCCGAAGCGCATCAGAATATCGAAGTCCTGGGCCTGTCGATCGTTCGGCAGCACCATGAAGAGGCTCTTGCCGCGTCCGAGTTCGATCAGCAGCTTGATCATTTTCTGCGTCCGGGCTTCGTCGAAGGGTGCGAGCGCTCCGTCGATGACCAGAATATCAGGTCGCTTCACGAGACACCTTACCAGATTGACGCTGGCGCGTTCCTGGGCGGTGAGGAGGCGCCCGGCGGTTCCCACCTGCCGGTCGAGCCCCACCCGCTCGATGTCCTCGAGAAGATCGAGTTCGTTGGCGATCGCCGAAATCGCTTCGGCCACGCGCCCCTGCGCGTTCGCCACGCGATAGCTGACGCGGCCGAAGAGCAGATTGTCGCGCACGGGCGCCGCGGCGCAGACGCGCTCGGAATCGTAGAATTCCACGCCCGCTTCGACCTTCTCGAATTCCTCCCGCACCAGCGCCCGCGCGCGGACGAACTGGTCCTTCTGATTGTCGTCGATGAGACCGAGACGGTGGCGGGCCTCGATATATTGCAGCGGCAGCGCGAGCAGGCGCGTCCGGTCTTCCCTTGTGAGCGACTCGTCGGAGCGGCTGCGGCGCAGGATCGCGGCGAATTCGGGAAGCTCCTCGGCGCCGATGAACGAGAACTGTTCGAACAGGGAATGTCCGGGGGGCAAACCTTCGAAGATTTCCGTCATGGTCTCGGCGATCTGCCGGCCCATGTGGACGAGATCGTCAAACAAGCCCGCCTGATCGATGGCCGACCGGAAGCTCGAATTTTCCGCCAGGTTGCGGCCGCGGAAATCGTCGGACGTGGGCACGCCGAAGAGCAGGTTTTCGGCGAGCGTGGATTGGTCGTTGAACTGCTGCGGATCGAACGGCTCGACGAGATCGGACATGCCCTCGGCCTGGAAAGTCTGGCGCAGCCGGTGCCGCGCTTCCACCAGCCGGCCTGCGAATTCCGGATCGCGTTCGGGATCGATGCGGCCGGCGAGACCGAACAGGTAGATCTCGGTGCCCATCCCGACCTTCTTCATGAGGTCGATCAGAATGCGGTCGAGGTCTTCTTCGTTCTTCGCCCCGACAATGGCGTAATCGATCCACTCGTCGGCGATGTTTTCGATCGGATTTCCGGTCCGCTGCGCTTCCTTGATGCGCCGAAGGGCCTCGCGCTCGTCCTCCTTGTACTGGCCGAGCGGCTTGTAGCGCAGGCCGTAGACGAGGTTATCGCGGATGCTGCCCGGAAAGAGGATCGGATCGACCCCCGCATAGGCGAGCCTTCGCCCGGCGACTTCCGAGGGAATCTGGCGCAGGTCCCACTCGCCGATGCGGATGCGCCCGCTGAACGACGTGACGCGCCGGGCGAGGATCTGCGCCAGGATACTTGCGCCCGACATCCCGCCGGAGATGAGCGCCACCTCGGCGGGCAGCGCGATTTCGAAGGATGCGTCGTTCAGGATCGCGCCGCCATGGGGATCCTGCACGCGCAATTCCTCGGCGACCAGCGCACCTTCCAGCTCCGGGATTTCTTCCGCGCGCTCCTGCGAAAACAGCAGCGGCGCGAGGCGCTCTTCCGAAAAATGCTGCGCGACCTGATCGTACTTCACCTGCACGTCGAGACGCTGCTGGTCCCAGTCGATGAGCTCCTTCAGCGGTGGCGGCAATTCCCGATAGGCGGCGATCACGGCGACGAGCTGGCCGATGTCGAGCGTCCCGCGGATAGCCAGATATCCGCCGACCGAATAGAAGAAGAACGGCGTGAGCTGCGACAGGAAATTGTTGACGAATTTGACGATGAATTTTCGGTTGTAGATGCGCAGGCGCAGGTCGAAGAGCTGGAACAGGCGTTGGCCGATTTCCGCGCGCTCCCAGGCAAACGAATTGTGGACCTGCACGACCTCGATGCCGTCCGACACTTCCGCGATGCGGCCCGCAAGCTCTCGCGAGGCGAGCTGGCGTTGCTTGCCCAGCCGCAGCAATTCGYGACGCATGCGCGGAATGATGGTGAACTGGATGCCGACCACGCCGAGCGCCATGAGCCCGAGCCACACATGCTGTACCATGATGAAGAACAGGGCGGTGAGAGCCTGCATGCCGAGGAAGACCGGCGTGATGAAAGCATCGCCGATGAAGCCGCCCACAGGCTCCACCTCATCCTTGATGATCGTGGCGGTCTCGGAGGATTTGACCGTTCTGAGCGCCTCCGGGGTGAATCGGAGCACCATGGTGAACAGGTCGAAGCGCAGGCGCCGCAACATGCGCTCACCGAGAACGCCCTTGGCGACGTTGATCCAATATTTGAACGCGCCGTTGATGATGACAAAAAACAGGAAGAGCCCCGACAGCCCCAGCAGCAACCCGATCCGCCCGAGCTCAAAGCCCTGGAATATTTCGATCGATGCGCCGCCCAGAAAGTCCGGCAGACTTAACGTAAGGGGAAGGAATGGCGCGGTGGCCTGCCCTTCGCGGAAGGCCTCGCCCTGGATGGCCTGGTTGACGATCTGGCGGGGCAGGTCCAGCGACGCGAAATAAAACGGCTGCGACGCGAGGACGACCCCGCAGACCAGCATCTGATCGCGTTTCGAATGGGTCCAGATATAACGAAACAGGCTTTTTTCCATTGCCCGGACGATATCACCAACGCTTTGCCGCGCCATAGGGTCTTTCAGCGGCCCTTTCCGTTTTCAACGGCCGCCTTACCTACAATGGCGAGACCTATTGCAAGCTTGGAACCCAGTGTCTTAACGTCAGCCCGATACCTTTTCTAAAAACTGCCCTGCGCAGGCGCTCATGGACGTGACGATGGAACCCCTTACGGCAAAGTCTCCGCCCTGGCGCCATGATGGCGCGCGCGTGGTCATCTACAGCCACGATACCTTTGGTTTGGGCCATTTGCGGCGCTCCCGCGCCATCGCCAACGCCATCGTGGAGGAATGCCCCAACACCTCCGTGGTGATCATTTCGGGCTCGCCGGTGATCGGCAACTTCGAGTTCGGAAGCGGGGTTGATTACATTCGCATTCCCGGGGTCACCAAGCTGCCGGACGGCGATTATCGCAGCCTCAACCTCAATGTGGAGCTCGATGAGGCCGTCGGATTGCGCGAGGCGCTCATTCTTCAGGCGGTCAAATCCTTCCGCCCCGACGTGTTTATCGTCGACAAGGAGCCGACCGGGTTTCGCGGCGAGGTGATCCCGGCGCTCGAGTACCTCGAGCGGACGGGCTGCCATCTCGTGCTCGGCATCCGCGACGTGATGGACGAGCCGGCGCTTCTGCTGCCGGAATGGGAGCGCAAGGACGCCCGGTCGGCTCTGATCCGCTATTATGATGAAATCTGGGTCTACGGGCTGAAGGATGTCTATGAGCCCCTCGCGGCCCTCGACCTGCCGCCCGAAGTCGAGGCCCGCATCACTTATACGGGGTATCTGCGTCGGGAAGTGCCGGCGACGCCCTCGCTGGTGCGCTACCCGAAGATCACCAAGCAGCCGTTCATACTCGTCACGACCGGCGGCGGCGGCGATGGCGACGACCTGATCGACTGGGTGATCTCCGCCTACGAGGCGGAAAACAGCCCCGACATGCCGGCCGTCATCCTGTTCGGCCCGTTCGTGAACCGGGACCAGCGCCGGTCCTTCATGGAACGGATTTCGCGCCAACCGAAACTCGACGCCATGTCGTTCGACACCAAGATCGAGCACCTGATGGAGAAGGCGACGGCGATCGTCGCCATGGGCGGCTACAACACGTTCTGCGAGATCCTCTCCTTCGACAAACGTGCCCTGATCGTTCCGCGCACCCGCCCGCGGCTGGAGCAGCATATTCGCGCCGTCGAGGCCGAGCGGCTCGGGCTCGTGAGCATGCTCAGCGACTACACCGAAATGCGCACGCCGGAGCGGATGGCGGCGGCGCTTCGCCAGCTCTCGACGCAGCCCCGGCCGTCCGAGGTCGTGGTGCCGGGCCTGCTCGACGGCCTTGACCGGGTGCAGGAGCGGCTTAAAGCTCTCACGGGGCGCCGAGCCTATATCCCCGCCTCAGAGGCAGCCGAGTAATCGCCAATATGTCGCCGCCCATTGGACCCCGACGCATCGCTGTCGTCGTGAAGGGTTATCCGCGCCTCTCCGAGACCTTCATCGCGCAGGAAATCCTCGCCCTGGAGGATCGCGGGCTCGACCTCGAAATCTGGTCGCTGCGGCACCCGACCGAGAAAGCGGTTCACCCCATGAATCGCAGGATCAAGGCGCCGGTGACCTATCTGCCGGAATATCTCTACGAAGAGCCGTTGCGCGTGCTGCGCGGCGTGCTCTTCGCGCTGCGCAGGCCCGGTTTCGGAAAGCTCATGCGCGCGTTCTGGGCCGATCTCAAACGCGACTTCACCGCGAACCGGGCGCGGCGCCTGGGGCAGGCTTTCGTCATGGGGCGGGAGATGCCGGCCGACATTCTGCACATCCACACGCATTACCTCCACACGCCCGCCTCCGTGGTGCGTTATGCGGCGATCCTGACCGGGCGTACATGGACCTTCTCGGCCCATGCCAAGGACATCTGGACGACGCCGGATTGGGAGAAGCGCGAGAAACTCGCCGATGCGCTCTGGGGCGTGACGTGTACCGCACAGGGCGCGACGCACCTGCGGGCCCTGAGCCCCTCCCCCGGCCAGGTCAGCCTGGTCTATCACGGCCTCGACCTGTCGCGGTTTCCCACGCCGCCCGATGCGCGCCCGATGCGCGACGGGTCTGATCCGGCGGATCCCGTCCGCATCATGTCGGTCGGTCGCGCGGTCTCGAAGAAAGGCATTGGCGACCTGCTTCACGCGCTCGCCGCCCTGCCCGCCGACCTGCATTGGCGGTTCGCGCATGTGGGCGGCGGCGATCTCCTCAAGAGCCTGAAGGCGCAGGCGGACAAGAGCGGTCTCGGCGACCGGGTGGCGTTTCTCGGCGCCAAGGCGCAGCCCGATATCATTGCGCTGCTGCGCGAAGCCGACCTCTTCGTCCTGCCGTCCAAGAAGGCCGCGTCCGGCGACCGGGACGGCTTGCCGAACGTGCTGATGGAAGCCGCGAGCCAGAAGCTCGCCATGGTGGCGAGCGACTTCGCGGGCATTCCCGAATTTATCCGCCCCGATACCGACGGCGTTCTGGTGCCGCCGGGCGATTGGGAAGCGCTGTCGAACGCCATCAATCTTCTGGCGCGCGAACCGCAACGCCGCGTGGCGCTGGCGGACTCGGCGTTCGATCGGCTCCGCCGCGACTTCTCCATGGAGGGCGGCATCGATCTGATCGAGCAGCGTTTCCGCCGCCTCCTCGATCCTGCCGCGACATTGCGGATGCCCGCGTGAACGGCCCCCGCCCGATCGCCTTCTATGCCCCGCTGAAGAGCCCGGACGATCCCTCGCCGTCCGGTGACAGGACCATGGCGAGGTTGCTGCTAAAGGCGCTGCGGGAAGCTGGGTTTCCACCCATCGTGGCGAGCCATCTGCGAACTCACGACAAGGCGGGCGACGGCACGCGTCAGGAGCAGGCGCGGCGCGATTCCTTCGCCGAGGCGGAACGGTTGATCGCGCATTTCCGCGACCTCCCGGAAGACGAACGCCCGATCCTGTGGTTCACCTATCACGTCTATTACAAGGCGCCCGACTGGATCGGCCCGCTCGTCGCCGGAGCACTCGATATTCCCTACGTGGTGGCGGAAGGATCGCGTGCGGCGAAGCGCGCCGACGGTCCGTGGTCGCTCGGTCACAAGGGCGCCGAGGAGGCGCTCGACCGGGCCGACGTGGTCTTCTCCATGACCGACCGGGACAGGCCTGCGCTGGAGCAGGCGCGGCCCAGGCATCAAAAGCTGGTCGAACTGCCGCCCTTCATCGATGAAGCCGAATGGAGCGCTCCTCGCCCCCAACCCCGGCGCCTGGAAGTGACGCCGCGGCTTCTCGCCGTCGCGATGATGCGACATGGCGACAAGCTTGAATCCTACCGTATTCTCGCCGAGGCGCTGACGCTGTTGCGCCACCTTCCGTGGTCGCTCGACATCGTCGGAGATGGCGAGGCGCGCGCGGAGGTCGAGGCGCATTTCGCGCCGTTCACCTCCCGCACGCGCTTTCACGGAATGTGCGACAGCGACCGGCTTCGCGACCTTTACGGGCGCGCCGACCTGCTGGTTTGGCCCGCCGTCAACGAGGCGTATGGAATGGTGCTTCTCGAGGCACAGCTCTTCGGAAACGCCGTTGTGGCCGGCGATTACGGCGGCGTCCGGAGCGTCGTGAAGTCCGGCGAGACCGGCATTCTCGCACCGCCCGGCGATGTCGGCGCCTTTGCCAGAAGCGCCGGAACGCTGATCCGCGATGCGATTGCGCGACGGCGGATGGGTGAAGCGGCGCGCACATTCGTGCACCAGGAGCGGAACCTCGCGCAGGCGGCCGCGCGCCTGCATGATGCCCTCGTGCCGTTGACCGGGAGAGGCGCATGAGGAAGCGCGTGCTCATCGCCGTCACGCACCTGCTCGGCGCCGGTCACCTGACGCGCGCGACGGCGCTGGCAGCGGCATTTGCGCGCGAGGGTCACGAGACGACGCTCGTGTCCGGCGGAATGCCGTCTTCCATCGCCCCGCCGCCGAACGTCTCGTTCGTGCAGCTTCCGGCCGTCAAGACGCAAGGCACCGATTTCTCCCCGTTGCTGGACGCGAACAACCAGCCTGTCACGACCGCTTTTCTTCAGGTTCGGTCAGCCGCGCTCGTCGCAGCGCTGCGACGCGCGCGGCCGCACATCCTGATCACCGAGCTMTTCCCGTTCGGCCGTCGTGGACTCGCTGACGAATTCAAAGCCCTGCTGCGCGAAGCTCACCGGATGCGGCCGCGACCGCTGATCCTGTCGTCGATCCGGGACATTCTGGTGGCGCCGGCAAAACCGGGGCGGATCGCAGAGACGGGTGAGCGGCTCGGCGAGTTCTATGACGCGGTTCTCGTTCACGGCGATCCCACGCTCGCACCGCTGGACCTGTCGTGGCCCGTCGATGAGCGGCTCCGTCCCATGCTGCGCTATACCGGATATGTGGACGAGGCGGCGCCGATGGCCGATGTCGCGCAGCGCGATGGGATCGTCGTCTCCGGCGGCTCGAGCGCCGCTTCGCTCCCGCTCTACCGCGCGGCGCTCGAAGCCTCGCGCATCGTCAGCGGCACATCCTGGCGCGTTCTCGTCGGGCGGGGAATCGACGACGACACGGTGCATGCCCTCCGGCACGACGCCCCGCCGCATGTGTCGGTCGAGCGCGCGCGCCCGGACTTCCGGCAGCTTCTCGCGGGCGCGGAATTATCCGTCAGTCAGGCGGGCTACAATACCTGCGTCGATCTCCTGCGCGCAGGCGTGCGGGCGGTTCTGGTGCCGTTCGAAGCCGGCCGGGAGACCGAACAGCGGCTGCGCGCGGAATGCCTGCGGCGCAGCGGACGGGCGCAGATATTGCCGGAGGATGCGCTCGATGGACCCTCGCTCGCGGAAGCGGTGACGGCGCTGTTGCGAAAGCCGGCCCCGCCGCCCGCATCCGTCGCGCTTGACGGCGCCCGCGAATCCGTCCGCGTCGCCGAGGAGCTCAGCCTGTCGCGCCCTGCCCTGCTGCGCGCGGGTGTGGATTGGACCCTCCTCGACACCGCTCTGCAAGGCGCGCGCGACCGCGACCACGAGCCCGTTCTGTGGTGGCGCGACGACGACGCGGCGGAGGCGACCCCGCAACTCGACCGCCTCCTCGGGCTCGCCGACGCATTCGACGCAGGTCTCGGCATCGCAGCCGTTCCGTCCCGGGTGCAGACGTCGCTCGTCGAACGCCTGCGCGAGGAACCACGCGCATCGATCCTCGTGCATGGCTACGCCCACGCCAACCACGCACCGCAATCCGACAAGAAAGCCGAGTTCGGACCTGCCCGCGAGGTGGCCGTCAAGGAGGGCGAAGCACGCGAGGGGTTGCGGCATCTCGAAGCCGTGTTCGGCGACAGCGTGCTGCGGGTTTTCGTGCCGCCCTGGAACCGCATTTCGCCGGCGCTGGTCCGGCGCCTGCCAGAGGCGGGATATGTGGGGCTTTCGACATTCCGCGATCGCCCCTCCGCCCATCCCGCCCCCGGGTTGCTGCAGGTCAACACCCATGTGGATCCGATCGACTGGCACGGCACGCGCAGCCTTGCACAGGTTCCCGCACTGGTGGCGGCCCTCGCCGACGCCGTCCGCAGCCGCGCTGTCCAGCGCGGGCCGATGGAGCCTGTAGGACTACTCACCCATCACCTCGTCCATGACGAGGCCATCTGGTCGTTCTGCGAAGAGCTGCTGGTCTTCTTGGCGCAAAAGAAACTTCGCTTTGCGCTGGTCCGAAAGTTATTCTGTGACAAAATCGGAAACGTCGTCGAGCTGTAGCGCGTTATCGTCCTATAATGCGCCTTTGGTGGAGAAGCCTATGGATGAGCCGCTCCTGTCCGTCCGTCAGCTGACGGTGGATTTCGTCACGGATTCGGGAAACTTTCGGGCCGTGGACGGGCTGACTTTCGATGTCCCCAAAGGCAAGACGGTCGCCCTCGTGGGTGAATCCGGCTCGGGCAAATCCATCACCGCGCAGGCGATCCTGCAGATCCTTCCCAAGCAGGCGACCATCGGCAGCGGTGCGATCCGCTTCACCGACCCCGCGACCGGTACTCCGGTCGACATCGCAGGGCTTGGGGCCGAAAGCGCGACCATGCGCGACATGCGCGGCGGGCGGATCGCAATGATCTTTCAGGAGCCGATGACATCCCTGTCGCCGCTTCACACCATCGGCGACCAGATCTCGGAAAGTTATCTGACGCATATCGCCAACGATGCGGCGGAAGCGCGGAAACATACGCTGGAGGTGCTGGAACGGGTCGGATTTCCCGACCCGCTGCGGGCGCTGACGACCTATCCGTTCGAACTCTCGGGCGGCCTGCGTCAACGCGCGATGATCGCCATGGCGCTGATCACGCGCCCGGCCCTGCTCATCGCGGACGAGCCGACGACCGCCCTCGACGTCACGACGCAGGCCCAGATCCTCGATCTCATCAAGGAGCTTCAGGTCGAAACCGGCATGTCGGTTCTGTTGATCACGCACGATCTCGGCGTGGTGGCGAACGTCGCCGACGAAGTGGTGGTGATCTATCGCGGGCGGGTGATGGAGGCAGGAACGCGCGACGATCTGTTCCGCAGGGCGCAGCATCCCTACCTGCAGGCGCTGATGCGCGCCGTGCCGCGTTTCGCCATGGCGGAAGGCGAGCGGCTGACACCGATCCGCGAGGTCAAGAGCACCGCGCTGGCACAGACGGAAACGCCGGCGCGGGCCACGCCCTCGGGTCCTATCCTTCAGGCCGAGGGCCTCACCAAGACCTTCACGCTGCGGTCCGGGTGGTTTTCCGGCAAGGTCCGCACCATTCACGCGGTGAACGGGGTCAACGTCTCGCTGGCGGCCGGAAAGACGCTGGGGCTGGTCGGCGAATCGGGTTGCGGCAAGACGACAGTGTCGAAAATCATCATGCGGGCGATGAATCCGGATTCCGGCCGGGTCCTGTTCGACGACGGCACGGGGGCGCAAGACGTGCACGGCCTCGAAGGCGATGCGCTGACCGCATATCGCCGGAACGTGCAGTTCATCTTCCAGGACCCGTTCTCGTCGCTCAATCCGCGAATGACCGTCTATGAACTTCTCACCGAGCCCCTGCGAATTCACAACATCGGGACATCCGATGAGCGCTACGCGCGCGCCAAGCAATTGCTCGACATGGTGGGCCTGGACCAGCGGGTGTTGCGGCGCTATCCGCATTCGTTTTCGGGCGGGCAGCGGCAGCGCATCGGGATCGCGCGCGCACTGGCGCTGGAGCCGCGCGTGTTGATCTGCGACGAGCCGGTGTCAGCGCTCGACGTCTCCGTCCAGGCGCAGGTGCTGAATCTTCTGAAGGACCTGCAGGCAGCCCTCGGCTTGTCCTACCTCTTCGTGTCGCACAACCTCGCGGTGGTGGATTATATCGCCGACACCATCGCGGTCATGTGCCGTGGCTATATCGTCGAGGAGGCCCCGAAGACCTCACTCTTCCGCAACCCCGTGCATCCCTACACGCAGGCGCTGCTCGCAGCGGTTCCCGACCCTGACATCGACCGGCCGCTCGATTTCCACAAACTGCGCGTCGAGCGCTTCGCGGATCCGTCCGAATGGCCCGAGCCCTACCGGCTCGATGCGGGAGAATTCGGCGTCATGAAGGAAATCGAGCCGGGTCATCGGATCCGCGTGGGAACCGGCATCGCCAGGGAGGCGGCATGATGTTCAAGACTCTGCGCATCAGACATTCGGCCGCGTTCTCTCTCGTCGCCATGCTGGCTTGGCCCGCCGTGGCGCAAGCCTTCACCGAGGCGCCGCTTCTCGCCGAAAAAGTCGGACGGAACGAGTTGCCGGCGGTTGCCCAGCGCCTGCCGGCGGCACCGCTGACGGTGGAGGCGCTCAGCGGGCAACCCGGCCAATACGGCGGCGAAATCGTCACTCTGGTGCCTCGCCCGCGCGACATCCGCTACATCACCACCTACACCTACACACGACTCGTGGGCTATGACCGCGCCCTCGAACTGAAGCCCGATCTCCTCGAGAGCGTCGACAATATCGACGACCGCATCTTCACCTTCACGTTGCGCGCGGGTCATCGCTGGTCGGACGGGGCACCGTTCACCGCGGAAGATTTCCGCTATTATTGGGAAGACGTCGCCAACAATCTCGAGCTATCGCCCGCCGGCGCGCCGGAATTCATGATGGCCGGCGGCAAGCCCGCGAAGTTCGAGGTGCTGGACGAGCGCCACGTGCGCTACACCTGGGACCATCCCAATCCCCGTTTCCTCCCGCAGCTCGCGGGCCCCGTGGATCCGGGCATTTATCGGCCCGCCCATTATCTCAAGAAATTCCACGCCGGTTTTGCCGACAAGGGGAAGCTCGAAGAGGCCGCGAAGGCGCAGAAGTTGAAATCGTGGGCGGCTCTCCACAACCGCCTCGACGACATGAAGGAGCAGACGAATCCGGACCTTCCGGTCCTGCTGCCATGGCACGTCGTCACCCGGGCGCCGGCAAACCGCTTCGTCTTCGAGCGCAATCCGTATTATCACCGCGTGGACACGAAGGGGCAGCAGCTCCCGTATCTCGACCGCATCGTCATGGACGTGTCGGCGAGCGGTCTTTTTGCCGCGAAGGCCAATGCGGGCGAGGTCGATCTTTTGTTCCGCGGCCTGTCGATGGGCGACATCCCGGTCCTGAAGCAAGGTGAAAAAGCGCAAGGATACGCCACGCTGTTGTGGCCTTATGCGCGGGGATCGGAACTCGCGCTCTATCCCAACCTGAATGCCACCGATCCGGTCTGGCGTGCGCTCAACCGAGATCCGCGCTATCGCCGCGCTCTTTCGCTCGGCATCGACCGCAAGACCCTCAACAACGCGCTGCTCTTCGGCCTCGGCATCGAGGGCAACAACACCATCATGGAGGAAAGCCCCCTCTCCCAGCCGATGCTGCGCATACTCAACGCCGATTACGATCCCGACCAGGCCTCGCGCCTGCTGGACAAAATCGGACTGACCAAGCGAAACTCGGCCGGGATCAGGCTTCTGCCGGATGGCAGGGAGCTCGAGATCATCGTCGAGACCGATGGAGAGAGCACCCTCGTGGTCGACGGCTTGACGCTCATCGCGGAATTCTGGCGCGAGATCGGCGTGAAGCTTTTCGTGAAACCGCAGGATCGCACGGTCATGCGCAACCGCGTCTTTGCCGGGTTGACCACCATGGTGGCGGGCCAGGGGTTCGACAACGCCATCCCCACCGCCATCATGCCGCCGACCGAATTCGCCCCCATGCGGCAGGACAATTACGCCTGGTCGAAATGGGGCCAATACGTGGAAACCAAGGGCAAAAACGGCGAAGCCGTGGACATTCCGGAAGCAAAACGCCTCCTCGCCGTCTACGACCTCTGGATGAACACCGGAAACCGCGCCGTCCAGCGAGACGCCTGGGGCGAGATCCTGCGGAACCACGCGGAAAACCAGTGGACCATCGGCACGGTCGCGGGCGCGTTGCAGCCCATCGTCGTGCGCAATGGCTTGAAGGGCCTGCCGCAGAAGGCACTTTATTCGTGGGAGCCGACAGCGATGATCGGCATTTATCGCGTCGACCAGATGTATTGGGACAAGACCGTGCTCAAAGAGGCTCGCCGATGATCACCTTCCTGTTGCGTCGCTTCGTCACCATGTGCGTGACGCTGCTGATCATCTCGGCGCTCGTCTTCGTGATCATCAAGCTGCCGCCGGGCGACTTCCTGACGAACCAGATCGCGGAGCTCCGCGCGCAAGGCGAATCCGCATCCGTCGCGAAGGCGGAATTTCTCATCAAGCAGTACGGGCTCGACCGGCCGGTCTGGGAGCAATATCTGGTCTGGATGGGCCTGATGCCGGGGCAGAACGGGTTCTCCGGCCTGCTCCAGGGCGATTGGGGCTGGTCGTTCGAGTATGATCGTCCGGTGATGGAGGTCGTCGGCGATGCGTTGTGGCTGACATTGCTGGTGAACGTATCCGTGGTGATCTTCATTCACCTCGTGTCGATCCCCATCGCCATCTATTCGGCCACGCGGCAATATTCGGTGGGCGACTACATCGCCACCTTCATCGGCTATATCGGCCTCGCGACGCCGAGTTTCCTGCTGGCGCTGATCCTTCTCTATTACGTCAATCGCTGGTTCGGCGTTTCCATCGGCGGCCTCTACGACCCGCAATATTCGGGAGAACCCTGGACATGGCCGAAGATCCAGTCGCTCCTGTCGCATCTCATCGTGCCCACCATCGTGATCGGGCTCGGCGGCACGGCCGCGATGATCCGCCGGATGCGCGCCAATCTTTTAGATGAACTCGGCAAGCAATATTATGTGACCGCGAAGGCAAAGGGGCTCACCGCCCGCAAGGCGCTGCTGAAATATCCCTTCCGCATGTCGCTCAACCCGTTCATCTCCGACATCGGCAATCTGCTGCCGCATCTCGTATCCGGTTCCGTGCTGGTCTCGCTGGTTCTGTCCCTGCCGACGGTCGGCCCGATCCTGCTCAACGCATTGAAGAGCCAGGACCAGTTTCTCGCCGGCTTCATCCTGATGTTCGTGGCGATTCTCACGGTGATCGGCATGCTGGTCTCGGACCTTCTGCTCGCATGGCTCGATCCTCGCATTCGCATCGGTGGCGGCCAATGAACGAGTCCCTGTCTCTCAAGCAGCACTACGTCGATTCCGCGCCCTTCGATCCGGGCGCCACGGAGCCGATGGGGGCCGAAAGCGAAAGCTTCTATCGGGCGTCCTCGTGGCGCCTGATGTGGTGGAAATTCCGTCGCCACCGGGTCGCGGTCGCGGCGGCGTTCATTCTCCTCGCCTTCTACGCGATGGTGCCCTTCGTGGAGATGATCGCGCCTTACAACCAGACCAAGCGCCACGGCGACTTTCTCTACGCTCCCCCGCAATCCGTGCACCTCATGCATGACGGCAAGCTGGTGGGACCCTTCGTGTATCCCTACAAGTTCACCTTCGACATCGAGAGCTTCCGCCGCGTCTATACGATCGACAGGTCGACGCCGCAGCCCATTCGCTTCCTGTGCCGCTCGGACGGCTACGATTTCTGGGGTCTGGTGCCGTCGAACC
>NZ_JBFUHH010000042.1:0-33493 GCF_056402495.1 Microvirga sp. P4_A5
GAGCAGGATGCAGCGCGGCATGATGGGTCAAGACATGATGAGCATGCCCGGGCACATGAAGATCATGTTCGCCATCGCCGACCTAGACGGCGATGGCGCGCTCTCCTTCGAGGAGGYGACGACCATTCATAAACGGATCTTCGACAAAGTTGACGCGAACAAAGACGGGAAAGCAACGCCCGAGGAGGTTCAATCGTTCATGCGGGACTAGCTGCGTGTGAGAAACCGGCCACCCGCAAATCCACCTGATAGAGATGCGGTTGAGGCTATTGGGAAGAATAGCAGCCGATCGACCGGAGCGAGCACGTGATCCGACAGTCTGACCGGGGCCATGACGGCTCCGGCGGGTTGGAGATGACGTGACAGCTGGCGACCGACTTTCAACAAATCGGCAGAAGGAAGGTGCTGGTTCTAGATCAGCACGCCGCCGCGCTGCTCCTGAACAGCGCGAACCTGAGCTTGCTTACTTTGTACCCATCGGCCCCGAACGGGGCAGGGTGACTACGAAGGCACGGGTCGCCCTCAAAGAACTATTTCGCCTATAGAAAAGCTAGATCAGACTAGCTAGATTTCTATCTTGTATTGATCTCGGCCAAGAATGGTCAAACACGGGTTCCGGTGAGTACGCCCATCACCCAGAGCACGACGAGAACAATAAGGACCAAGCCGAGCACACCGCCCAACCCTGAAGCGCCATAGTTGCGGTGCGCGTAATACCCACCGCCCCCACCAAACAGCAGGATCAATATAATGATCAAGAGAAGGGTGCTCATGAACTGCCTCGCGCATCAGACGGGATCGTTTTGCTAACTATCGATAGTTGATATTCAAGGGTTCACATTGACGTAGATCAAAGGGTGGGTCTGAATCTACATTCATTGTTTATTCGTAGAACCTTGTTCCAGACGATCCTTCGCACCGGCCGATAGCGAGTGGGCTCGCGGTGGGGTCACATTCTCTCGACGGTCAAGGCTCGCTCATCGAACTCCTGGTAGGCGAGATCGAGCGCAGCGACGCGCCGTGCCGAAGCGGACCAATTGGCAAGGCTGAGGGCATTGTCAGCCAACCAGTTCAGAGCCGTGTGAACCTGTGTGAATGCCGCGGCCGCTTGCATGACGTCGCCGAGCGTCATTTGGCCGTCGAGGTACTTGGGGGCGCCAAGGAGCAAGGCAAGTGCTGGCGCAAACACGTTGTTGCCGCCAGACAAGAATATCATCCGGGTCTGGCGTCCGATCACAGCGATCCAACCGGTTGCCAGCGCTCCAAAGGAGAGTTCGAGCATTTTCTGCGCATCTTCATAGCCCTCGAAGCGCGCTTCTGAATCGGCCCGCTCCCGGGTGCGCGTAAGCGCATAGCGGAAATCTCCTTCAACTGCCGCTTTCTGCTCGACCCGCCTGACGAGAGGCCAGCCTAGCCTGTACATCCCGAACGACGTCGCAGCCGTATAGAGCACGACCGCGACGACCATGTAGGCCGGGATCGTCACGCCTCCCAACGTAAGGGAACCACCTACATAGAAAAGTACGGTGATGAATGATGCGGAGAGGAGCAAGGTATTGATGAGACCGCCACACAGGTCGACAAATATCTCGACCGATACGCGCCCGTCCTCGGCGATCCGCGCTTCCGGGTTGTCAATAGAACCCGAAATGCTGAACTTATTGGATTGTCGATGCGCAAACCATCGCGCGATCAAGGCGATGGTCAACCATTGGCGCCACCGCAGCTGGAGCCACATCCGTGTCTGGATAAGCACCGCTGAGGCCACGGCGCTGCCTGCGCTGAGCGCCAGGATAAGGACGATGCTCCACTTGATTCCTTCGATGTTCCTGAACTCGAGCGCGTCGAAGAAGTATTTGTTCCACCGATTGATCGAGATCGCCAGGAGCATGCTGACGATCAAGGAAGCAAGAAAACCCAATGAGAGCGACCATGCTGTCTTGCGCGATGGTCCTGACCAGAACTTCGAGGACAAGGAAAAAAAATGCTGAATAAGATTCCGATCTTCGAATTTGATCGGCATTTCGTTGCTCATTCCGGCAGACTCCCAGGATCGAACCTGACATGCGCGACTCCCATAGGAATTTCGTGCCGATATAGCGGCTCACAATCAGGGGGTCGCGTTGCCTCTTAATCATATCTGCGCCTATCCCTCGGCGAAAGAGGGCGCCGGCGCAGAGGTATTGGGAGCTGATCCGATCGAATAGGCTGCTGCCTCTTTCACCCACCGCCTCTCGTAACCCACCACTTCAAACTCGATCAGATCGACGAGGCCCATAACCTGTTTGCTCACCAGCGTGACGGCGTCCTCAAGGTGGCGATTACTTCTGAGTTCCTCACGGTACGATCTCAGGCCTGAAGGACATATGTGCCGGGAGCATCGCACACGACCGGGTATCCGCGCGCCGGAGCTCCCATTGTGGGAGCCCGACCCGGTTCACCGGAATGACGCGCCAGCCATTCGACCAGTTCAGGCCACCACGACCCCTTTCGACAAGGTGCGACTTGGGCCCAGGTGTCAGGATCAAGGTAGCCCGCCGTGGCGGTTTTCGTCAGAATCTGGAAACTTCCATCGGACTGGTCGGGATCCGCGACGATGCCCGCGTTGTGTCCGCCCGTTGTGAGCAGAAACGTCACGTCTGTATCAGCCAGGAGATGGATCTTGAACGCCGAGCGCCACGGCGCGAGGTGATCGCGTGCGGCCCCGACGGCGAAGATGGGCACACGGATATCGCTGACGGTGATCGGCCTTGCGTCGACCTGAAAGCGGCCTTCCGCCAAATCGTTGTTGAGAAAGAGCCGCCGCAGATAATCAGAGTGCATGCGATAAGGCATCCGGGTGGCGTCGGCGTTCCAGGCCATCAGGTCGTTCAGGGGCGTGCGCTCTCCCAACAGGTAGTGTCGCACGACACGCGACCAGATCAGATCGTTCGTGCGAAGGAGCTGGAAGGCTCCGGTCATCTGCCGGGAATCGAGATAGCCCTGGCTTCGCATCAGGTCTTCCAAGAAGTGAACCTGACTCTCGTTGATGAACAGCGTGAGCTCCCCGGCCTCCCGGAAGTCCACCTGCGCCGCCAGCAGGCTCACCGTTTTCAAACGATCATCGCCGTCTCGCGCCATTGTGGCGGCGGCGATGGAGAGGAGAGTGCCTCCTAGGCAGTAGCCGGCTGCGTGAATTTTTTGACCTGGGACAATGCCGCTTACGGCATCGAGCGCCGCCATTACGCCAAGCGTGCGGTAGTCATCCATCCCGAGATCCCGGTCTTCTTGGGTAGGATTCTTCCAGGAAATGGTGAACACCGTGAAACCCTGACTGGTCAGGTAGCGGACAAGCGAGTTCGCGGGAGACAGGTCGAGGATGTAGTACTTCATGATCCATGCGGGCACGATGAGGATCGGCTCGGGCCGGACAGTTTCCGTCGTCGGCGCGTATTGAATCAGCTCGATGAGGCGATTGCGGTAAACGACCTTGCCCGGGGTGACGGCAACGTTCCTCCCGATATGGAAAGCCTCCGTGCCAGCTGGCGGCTTCGAGTGGACGATCCGCTCCCAGTCTTCAACAAAGTTGCGCAGGCCCTCCACGAGGTTCTGGCCGCCGCTCTCCAGGATCCGCCGCTGCACGACTGGGTTCGTCGCGATGAAATTCGAGGGTGACACCATGTCGAGGATCTGTCGCGAGAGGAACTCGACTACCGCCTCATGCTGCTTTGTAACGCCGTCGATCCCGGTCATCGCGTTGTGCGCCCATTGCTGCTGCAGCAGGAAACTTTGATGAATGAGATTGAATGGCCATTGCTGCCACTCGCTTCCGGCGAAGCGGCGGTCCTGCGGAAGCGGTTCGATGCACGACTCGCCTTTGCCTCCCTCAAGGGCGCAATGGACGGCGAATTGCCACACTCGAGCCCATTTCCGGGCTGCTTTTGTGGCGAGTTCGATTTGCTTGCCGGGCGAGATGGCAAGATTCGCGGCCCAGTCCATGTATGCGTCGGCGACGGCGGCTGGCGACACACCGCTCGTGAGACGCGCTAAGCCAGCGTGGCTCATATGGTCGAGCGTATCCCGGAGCAGGTGGAGTTCGGCATCATCCGACTGATCAGCCAGGATGGTTTCGGCGGGGAAGGGGGGCGGACTTTGCCTTGAAGGGGCAAGTGGAACAATGTGGGTCTTGCTGTTGGACACGTGGCAGTTCTCAAGAGCGCTAGACGTAGGGGATTTGACCTCGACTTCCGAGGTTTGCCCTCCGTCTTGCGAGGGCGCCGGACCGTCTGGATATGACATGGGCTTTCCTGCCGCGCGTTGCGCTGGATCAAAGCTTTCATCCGAATATAGACAGCATGATGACTGGTGTTAGCGGTTGCGTTGACCTGATTAGAGAGAGGGAGGGGAGCGATAGGATCTTCGCCAACGCGCTCCCCGATCGCGCCTTTCACGCCAACTCGGATCCCGCCGTAAGGACACGATGCGGTTTATCCCAAATGGGCCTGMTTCTAACCGAAAGGGAGAGAAAAATGACCGTGACAGACATCGGGCCGCAGCCTCAGACATTCGATCTCGAGAAAGCGACGCGCGCCAACAAGAATTACCGGACCGTCGCATGGAGCGGCCGATATCTTCAGGTGACGCTGATGTCGATTCCTGTCGGTGGCGACATCGGACTGGAGGCGCACCCGGAGACCGACCAGTTCCTTCGTCTCGATGCAGGTCGCGGCCGGGTTCAGATGGGGTCTTCCAGAAGCCAACTCACGTTCGACAAGGAAGTGTCCGATGGCTGGTGCATCCTGATCCCGGCCGGAATCTGGCACAATGTCAGCAACATCGGTGACGAACCCATGCAGGTTTATGCGATTTATGCGCCGGCGCACCACAAGCCGGGCAAGATTCATAAGACGACATCCGACGCGGCTGCCGACAAGGATGACGAACCGGCGGATTGGTCAGTTCAACCTGACGTCACGCGCGCCGACCAGCACGCGTAATACGCGTAATCGCCCACAGGGATATGTTGAACGCATGAAATTTTGACCGCGGCGGAACGCTCCCGGAACGCAATAACAAGCTGCGGCTCACTGGCTGTTTCGTTCTGGCGCCAATTGGCCCTGAAGCGCAGGAGTTGCTGCCCGTTCTCGTGGACTGGACACAGCGGGGGAGCGACATCATGTGCCGACGGATCGTTTTGCGGAGACGGCTTCGATCTGGGGACGCAATTGCTCCAGGTTATACCCAGCCGCCGACGTGGTAGCCAGAATGGCGTCGGGGGCCAGATGACATGCGGATGCGAGCGCCCATAGGGTAGCTGCCCGCGTGCCCGTGCGGCAGAAGGCGATGGTCGGCCCGTCGGTCTCGGTGAGAGCCGTCTTGAAGGCCTCAACCTGCTCGGCCGAGAACTGTCCTGGAACTATGGGAATGTGCCGGTAGGCCAGGCCCAGACGTTGCGCGGCAACCGCGAGATCCTCGCTGCGGGGCTGGTCGGGCGCCTCGCCGTCGGGGCGGTTGTTGATGATGGATTTGAAGCCCGCGGCCGCGGCCTCCTCAATATCCTTCTCCGTCAGCTGAGGTGAAACCGAGAGATTGGACGTCAACTTGGCAGGTTGCATGAGAGGGGTCCTTTGAGAGTTCAGAGTTGCCGCCCTGTTTTTGCAGGGACTGGATTCGGGATTGCCAGCTGGGCCGGCAAACATCGAGGTCATGGTTGAGCAAGAGGATCGCACCGGCAACTCTCGCTCAGAGAAGGTCGAGGCTTTTGACCAGCATGTAGGCCGCGACCACGAAAATCAGGCTGGCAAAGACGGTGTTGAGCGCGCCCCTCTTCGTCGAGAGATGCTTCGCCGAACGGGCGCCGAGCAGGCCGCCCAACACGCCGCCACCTATGAAGAGAGCTGCCAAGGTCCAGTCGACCAGGCCCGAAAGAGCATAATTCGAGGCCGTGGTCAGGCCGAATGCCGTCACCGCCACCAGCGAGGAGCCGATCGCGAACAGGATCGGCATGCCCGTGGCGATGATGAGCCCCGGCACGATCAGGAAGCCGCCGCCGATGCCGAAGAAGCCGGAGAGGGCCCCTGTCGCCAAGCCGATGCCCACGAGCTTGGGGAAGTTCTCCCGGCTCAACCTCACCGTGGGCTCGCCGCCGCCGGAACGCTTACGCAGCATGAGAGCTCCGACGACGATCATCAGGACGGCAAAGAGGGCAAGCAGCTTCTGGCCGTCGACCATCTTGCCCAGCGTCGAGCCGACGAGCGCGCCGATCACGCCCGCCACGGAGAACACGAGCGCGCAGCGCCATTTCACGTTACCAGCGCGGCCGTGGTTCGCGAGGTTGGCGGCGGCGTTCGCCGCCACCGCGATAGCGCTCGTGCCGATGGCGACGTGAGGGTTGGACACGCCGACAAGATAGACCAGCAGCGGCACCGCCAGGATCGAGCCGCCCCCGCCCACGAGGCCGAGCGTGAAGCCAACGAGCGAGCCCGAGGCCAATCCGAGGGCGCTCTGGGTAAGGGACAGATCCATCATGGTTTCCGTGTAGGCTGTGGACCTTCGCCGCGTCAGGCGAAGTGGCTTCAGGCGTGCCTGGGTTAAGCGTAAGCGGCCCGGTTCCAGGGCGCCTTCACCAGGATGCGCGCCATGCCGCAAAAGCCGGTGATGCCCGCAACCGTCAGGCCCGCGCCGACAAAGGCGGGCACGATGAAGAACGAGGGCGAAACGAGCAGGCCGAGCAGGGTGCCGAAAAACGCCATGGTGCCGGCGCCAATCTGCACTTGACGCTGCAGCTCCAGCGGTTGGCGACGGTCGACCGTGACCGGCAGACCGTCTTTCTTCCAGGCGTCAATGCCGCCCTCGACGATAAAGGCGTCGCAGGAGCCTCCGATTTTTTCGGCCAGGCGCCCGACATTCCCTTTGGTGCGAGCGCCGCTCTTGCAATGAAAGATCACCGGCTGGCCCTCGTGCAAGGCGAGATCGGCGTCGTCGAGCTTGGACAGGGACATCAGCCTGGCGCCGGGAATGTTCTCGCGAGCATGCTCATCCGCCTCGCGGATATCGACGAGGATGGCGCCTCGCTCGAGCAGGCGCTTGGCTTCACCGGGGGTAAGAGTGGGGAGGGACATCGGTAATCTCCTGGTTTTGGCTTGATCAGTCAGGACGGCAAAAGAGGCCGTGGAGAGTGGCGAAGAGCTGCTCGATGCGCGGATCGGCAATGCGGTACCAAAGGGTCTGGCTTTCGCGCCGGAAGGTGACGATCCCCTCGTCACGCATCTTGGCGAGATGCTGAGACAGGGCCGATTGGGACAGCCCCACTGCTTGGGCCAGCGAGGTGACGTTGGCCTCGCCCCATTCCACCAGCTTGCACAGGATCATCAGCCGCCGCTCGTTGGCGAGCGCCTGGAGGATATTGGCTACCTCGGACGCCTTTTGCTGGAAGGTCACGGGATCGAAGGTTGGGGTCATCAGTCTCGGCTCCAGTACTTTATATATTGCTTATTTAGGTGATACTAATATATTGTCAACCACAGAAGCGCAATTGGTTGCACAGGAGACACCGACCATGTCAGGCCAACCCATCATCCGGGCGTTCTTCGACGAGCCCACCAACACGGTCAGCTATCTCGTGGCCGACCCGGCGACGAAGAAAGCGGCGATCGTCGATCCGGTATTCGACTACGACCACAACTCGGGCACGGTCGACACGCGCTCGGTCGAGGCGATGTTGAAAGCGGCCGAGGAGGCGGGTTACATGGTTGAATGGGCGCTGGAGACCCACGCCCATGCCGATCACCTGTCAGGCGCGCCCTACGTCAAAGCCAAGACGGGAGCAAAGATCGGCATCGGTGAGCACATCACCGAAGTGCAGCGGATCTTCCGCCCGATCTTCAACGCGACGGATCTCGACACCGAGGGGCGCGACTTCGACCACCTGTTCAAGGACGGCGAGCGCTTCACCATCGGCGAACTCGACGTGGAGGTGATCCACACGCCCGGCCATACCCCGGCCGACATCTCGTACAAGGTCGAGGACGCGGTGTTCGTTGGCGACACGATGTTCATGCCGGACTACGGCACGGCCCGCGCCGACTTCCCTGGCGGCGACGCCCATCAACTGTACCGTTCGATCAAGCGCCTGACCGCGCTTCCGTCCGAGACGCGGCTGTTCATGTGCCACGACTACAAGGCGCCCGGCCGCGACATCTATGCGTGGGAAACCACCGTCGCCGAGCAGCGCGAGAAAAACGTTCACGTGAAGGAGGGCGTCACCGAGGAGGAGTTTGTCGCCCTGCGTGCGGCCCGTGACGCCAAGCTCGCCGCCCCCCGGCTCCTGCTGCCCTCGATCCAGACCAATATCCGCGCCGGCAAGTTCCCGCCGGCCGAGGCCAACGGCGTTCGCTACCTGATGATCCCGGTGAAATTGAAAGGTGGCGCCGAGGACGTCGTCTAACCAGCCCCGAACAGTCATCCCGCTGAGCGCATTGGTCGGGCATACGCGCGCGCGGAAAACACCGCCACCGTGATCCAGAAGTCGCTTCTCAGCGCCATGGCCGGGCAGAAATAGCCTGCATTCACAGATGGTTAAATAGACTAATTCTCTGCGGCTGATTATCAGATGAGACGCTGATCTTGGCGGGCAGACTTGGTGTTTTTGCCCGCCCCTCCCGTTGCACGGACGCGACCTATGTGGCCTTTTAGCATAAGCGCGGTGGAGGGATCGGGTGATGGAGTGGTTTCTGATCGTCGCGATGACCAACGTTGCAGGGATGACATCCATATTTCCCACGGACGGCGCGTTTCCTGATCTACCAAAATKCATGCAGACTGCGCGTCTCATGGAACAGCAACTGCTCAGCAAGCCAGGCCCGCAAGGTAGTAGTGTGCACGCCTATTGCGTCGACAAACCTCAGTTCGACAAGCTATCCAAGCGATAGTTGCGCTGAGATCGGACCGGACAGGCGGTCGTTGAAAATGTCCATTGGTCTAGCGCCGCAGAGTGATTCCGTTCCCTGTTCTCGCCTCAGAACCGTTGTTGCGGGCTACTGCTTCCAATACGTGTGCGATAGCACGCCGGAGGGGGTCTAATTGAAGATTGGCGGAAGGGGTGTCTGTCGTACCGTTGTCTCCTGAAGTCTTCGGATGTCCATAGAACCGTTGAAAAACAAAGATCTTACGGAGTACCTTGTCTACCGGCGTCCTATCTTATCCGCTAGGATCCAGTGCTGTTGTTGGGGCCCGTGTTGGGGCCGACGTCTGGGACGATCGCCAGTAAAAGCAAATGACACGGACACTCAATCGCCTCTCGTCCAGAGCTGTTGTGACGCTCAAAGGGCCCGGTCGCCATGCCGACGGCGGCGGGCTCTATCTTTCCATTTCACCTGATGGAACTCGTCGACGCTGGGTATTTCTGTACCGATGGAAGGGGCGCGAGGGGGAGGGCGCAGGCAGGCTCCGGGAATGGGCCTCGGCAGCGCTTCGACGGTGACCCTTGCAGTGGCGCGTGAGGCTGCAAGGGAAGCACGTCGGCAACTTGCTCAGGGTCACGATCCGTTAGCTTCGAAGAAAATCGCTCAGAAGATCCCCACGTTCGGAGAAATGGCCGATGAGGTGGTTGCGAGCCTGGCTCCGGGCTGGAGAAATCCCAAGCACAGGGACCAATGGGTGATGACCTTGGTGAGCTATTGTGCGCCTATCTGCGCTTTGCCAGTTGATGCTGTGAACACCGAGCATGTCTGCGCTATCCTGCGACCCCTGTGGTCGAAAGTGCCGGAGACGGCGTCGCGGTTACGGGGGCGGATTGAAAAGGTACTCGATGCAGCCAAGGCCAAGGGCCATCGACAGGGCGAGAATCCGGCTCGCTGGCGCGGTCATCTCGATCACCTTCTTCCTGCGCGGCAAAAGCTAACCCGAGGTCACCATAAAGCCTTGCCTTACGATGAAGTGCCAATGTTCGTCCGGCGTCTAGATGGCCTGGGTTCGATCAGCGCGCTCTGCTTAGAGTTCGTGATTGTAACGGCAGCGAGGAGCGGGGAGGCGATGGGTGCGCTGTGGGAGGAGATAGAACTCAAAACGGGCACCTGGATCGTGCCGGCTAAACGCATGAAGACTGGACAGGAGCATCGAGTGCCCCTCTCGTCGAGGGCTATCGAGATCCTACAGATCGCCGCGAAAGTCCGCGGTAGCGATTTTGTATTTCCCGGGCAGAGACAAGGTCGACCACTTTCGACGATGGCTCTCGAGATGTTGCTGCGGCGGTTGAAAGTGGACGTTACCGTACACGGGTTTCGCAGTGCGTTTCGCGATTGGGCTGCCGAGCAATCGAGCCAGCCCCGTGAAGTTGCGGAGGCGGCGCTTGCGCACGTTGTCGAGAGCACGGTTGAAGCCGCTTACCGCCGCACTGACTTTTTTGCCAAGCGGCGAGACCTGATGAATGAGTGGACCGCATTCGTGCTTGCCGCCCCGCCCACATGCTAATTCGTTGGTCTTCCTCATGGTTGAAAAGGGTACCCAGCAGAGATCCTGACTTTGACCATGAAGTGCGACGGGCGGGGTGCTTCTTCAAATCAACCACGCCCCGCTCGTAGATGACCATCATACCCGAAGGCGGTGTGTTGATCTGCCGCACCCACGACCGAATCGACAGGGTTAACGGGAGCAATCAGGATAACAACCATTTGCCAAACCGTCCTGATTTCAAATATTTACCATTAAGCATTCGCTGATTGTGGCAAAATGCTACGCATTACCTATGTATTATTTGTGGCATTATGCCACTAAATTCACCTCTAGTCTCATAGTTCAACAGATATCAGCAAAAAAATAACTGGAGAACCGTCCAAAACTGCATCATTTTGCTCGGCAGAATCTCCCTGTATTCTTTTGAGGCGGGGATTTGAAGAGGAGACGATATGAAAAGGGAAAGGGATGGGAGCCTGCCCAGTGAAGGCTTTGTGCGGCTATCCCAGTTTCTAGGGCCAGGGCGCGCACTGCCAATCGGGCGCTCGACCTGGTGGGCGGGAGTTAAGTCTGGACGGTATCCCAAGCCGGTCAAGCTGTCGGCGGGGATCACCGTTTGGCCCGTCGAGGTAATCCGGGCACTGATTGAGAGGCTTGCCCGCTGAGCAAAAGCTACTCTCCAAGAATACAATTGGTAGGCACAGCAACGGTTTCTTAAATCAGCCGCGGCGTCAGTGGCCAGGTTCTCTCCAGCAGGGAAGACGGGCTCGTCTGCGGCGGACTCTCGCTAACCAAGCGAATAATCACAGATCTTAGGGAGACCCCGAACGACGTTCGAGGCGAAGGTGCAACTATGGCCAAAATTGGCATGGCGCGCATTGCGGCGCGTGACGACTTCCCGGACGATTTCAGCCTCCTCGAAATGGCGCGCGATCAAGTTCCCCTCACCCAGTCGCKCTCTGAATCAGTTTGGCCGAGGAAGTCGGCAGGATCAGTTGATTTCCGCGGTCAACCTGGCGCCAGCAATTCAACGACGGCTGACCAGCCGCAAGCTCTTGAGACCGCAGCGTTTGTTGGTCCGGCTAGTCCCGCTGGGGACTGGACGGACTTACCTTATACGCTAGGAGTGGCGGTACCGCTCTCGGACAGGAGGGCGCCATGAACAAACGCCGGCTCAACAAGGCAATCACTCACCAAGAGGCCCTGCGCCTCAAGACCGCGAAGCATGAAGCAGCGCGCCGGCGCAACCCTTTGAACATGTTCCTCACCCTTCACCCGGATCGCATGATTGATCCGCCTGCGGATGTTGGGCTCTTCGCACGTTCGGTTATTCGGAAGCTCGGACAGTGGTTTCGCAATCATCGGCATCATTGGTGGAGTCTATGGGTTCGCGAGAACTACGATGGGCAGGGCCGAGAGCACCTGCACCTCCTTATTCACGTGCCCCATCGATTGCTCGCCAAGTTTCGGAAGGCGGTTGCGCGCTGGTGGCCGGAGAAGCGCACCGCCGATCTTCAAGAAGTCGTCGATGCGGACGATGTTCTCGACTACATGCTAAAACAGATGACACCACAGGCAGCCTATGCGCTGAGATTTCGTGTCGGACGTGAAACGCATTCTCGTCACGACCTTGCAAAGGTTGCAGCGGTTTTGGGCAACCGCGTGGGCATGACGCGCAATCTCGACCAAATCGTCCGTCGGCTAAAGCATCCTCCGACGGCACGGGTCAAATCGTTGCGTCCTTCGCAGCCCAGCGTCTCCAGGTGAGGATCGAACGATGACATCAACAGCGATACTTGATCTTACGCGCGAAGCTGTCGGGTTTCGAGTTCGGTTACCAGCTCCCGAAGAACCGCCCCCAGTTCCTCGCGGCAAAACGCCGACCCTGTTCTGGCCGGTGCGAACCGCTAAAGGCGACCGCCTTGGGTATCTTCGCTTAAGGAGCAACCGCGTACGCTTGCTGGTGTCCATCGAGGGTGGCTCGAGCAGCTTCTCATGGCACCCTCTCAACTTTCTGCCCGGGTTCGATCTTGTCCGGTTGCAGGCGCGACCCGATTCCGCAGTGGTAATTCTGGATGCCGATGACGCGGTCCCCGACGACCAGGATGATGCGGTGTACGTGCGTGCAGCGATCCTCTGCGACGACCCATGCGTGGAAAATTGCGGTATGCCTCATTCTGAGGTCCAGGTCGGCGGAGATACTGTTGTGGACATCCGACCGATTGATTGCGGAAGAGTTCTGCAGGCCGACTCGATCCTCACGTTACAGAGTCCTGCAATCCAAGCGGCGGAGGTTTTCGACGGTCGCGCATGGGAGGCTGCTGCTCCGGCAAAGGCACCCGACATGCTCTTTGTTCCACTAGCGGAAGTGAGTGTCCGAAGCGTCAACTGGATCGTGCGAGGTGTGGCCGCAGAGGGCAAGATAATGGTCATCGCTGGAGAGCCGGGCCTCGGTAAGTCCATGTTGATGGCTGACATTGCTGCGGCCGTCTCGTCAGGACGTCCTTGGGGACCGGATCTCGTAGAGACCCTCATTGGAGATGTCATGCTCGTCTCGCCGGAGGACGACGCGTCCGACTCTCTCAAGCCGCGCATCCTTGCGGCCGGGGGACGAGACGAGCGAATCCACGTGATCCGCGACAAGCTAGCCGCCATCGATATCGCAGCGATCATCAAAGCAACCGATGAGCGACCGAACGTCAAGATGCTCATCATTGATCCGATCAGCGGTTGTCTGGGCGGGCACGACATGAACAGCACTGTGGCTATGCGAAAACTTTTAATGCCGCTAGCCGCCTGGGCCGAAGAGCGATCAATCGGAGTTATTCTCGTAACCCACCTGAACAAGGCTCGCGGTCGGGCACCATTGGCGCGGGTCATCGGATCGCATGCGATCGTCGCGGTTTCGCGCTTAGCTTTCATAGTCTGTCATGACCCGGGAAGCGACCACCAACAGCTGATGCTCCCGCTGAAGGACAACCTAGGTCTCCCTCGACGAGGGTTCAGGTATCAAATCGAGGGCGTCACCCTCCCAAACGGCATCGGCTCGGCGCGTATCGTATTTGACACTAGGATCGTCGAGTTGTCCGCAGTGGAGGCACTTACAGCTCCGGATCTAAAATTCGCAACTTCAGCAGTGGACGAAGCCGAGGCATTTCTTCGGGAGTTACTCACATTGGGCGAGCAAACCGCCGGAGATGTGAAGGCCGCGGCGGAGGCACATGGCATCAGCATGGCTTCGCTCCGGCGGGCCAGAATGACCTTGGCTGTCAAGCCTCGAAAAGGCGCCATGACAAGCGGCTGGAAGTGGGCTCTGCCATCTGTCACCTCAGATGACGCCGCGCGCCAAGTCGACCACAACAAATCCCTCGATGAGCAAGCGCGCGAAGGTGCGCATGAATCCAATGAGTACCTTCGCGAAGATGAGCATCTTCGGCTCGAGCATCCAGAGGAATTGGATGACGAATAATCTACCGCTGCTTGGGCGAGGCATCGCCGAGCATTCTCCGAAAGTCCGAGGCCCTCCAACGGCGCTCTGCAACGGCGCCCTACGACTGCGATGTCCTCGCCTTAAGAGGTGCGTGCCTTTTATGGCGTTCGGTGCCCCCATACTTCGCCCACGGTCAGAAACCTTAAGACCTAGCGACTGAAATTTTGTCCAGACTTTGCGGCCACCTTGGTCCAGGTCTGCTCTCAGGATCCCATAATGGCTATCACCACACGCTGTCATCATTCACCAAAGCGCGAAAGCGAATGTTTTTCTATGGACAGCGGATTGCTGATGCAAAGCATCCACTTCCCGCAATTCTCCATGAGAAGGCTTCAGAGATTCTGCGACCAATATCCTCTCCCGGCAAAACGAACTTTGCGAACCCGACTCTTCGTTCTCTTGCGCGGTCGTTTTCACCGCTGGATCTGACGAAGTCGGGTCTGATCGGCCGTACCATGTGGCCCAAACAATCAGTCCGCTCTGAGGAGGTAATTGAATTTGGCATCCTGGGCACCGATGGACATTGGTCTGACGTTGCGGTCGTCGACCCTGCCCGACGTGAGTGGCACATGGTGAATTGGGAGGGTGGTTGATTGGAGCAACGTCTTGAGAAAACCAGTCCAAAGAAATACTTGCGGGCCTACGACGAACCTGTGGAATATCTCAGAAACGGCCGGCGCGGGCTCCTGATCTTCAATCCTGAAAGGGAAAGAGTCCGACTGTCGGGACGTCTCATTTCCGCAGCAAAGCCGGAGCTTGCGGAGCGACTGGCCTATTTGACTTTGCCACCACCGACGCTGAGAGTTCTTTCTCACCGGTCCCCCCGCCGTATTGGTTGAAGGCTCTCATTCGATGCCAAACACGCTCAGTGCCCACGAGCGTCGACCGGACAAACCCGCGACTGGTCAATCGCCGATCGAAGACCGGCCTTTCGCGCCCATCGCCAAGCATCATCCTCGCGATGGGAAACCCGGCTTCCATCCGCGTTTAGCCCCGACGTAGCCAGCGGTGACCTCGTCTTTGTGGGCGGCGAAAGCTGCCGGGACTTCTGCCTTCTCGCGCTTCGCGACCTTGAAGAAGTCCAGGGTCTGTCCGAGTTCCGCGGCAACCTCATCGAATTCTTCGGGGCAGATGCGGAGGTCCCCGGTGGCGGCGCCCACCGCCGCCGCAATAAGATGATCGATGATATTCTCGAGCCGATGGACAAAAGTGGCATCGCGCATATTGCAACAAACGAGATTCCCGAAGTGCTCACATGCCGCCGCAATCGCGGCCGGCGCCCATGATCGTTCACCGCATCCGGCAGTAGGACGGACGCGACGGAATGGTCCCCGCAGGCAACCACCGAGCCGCCCCGGAATAACCAGAATGTTGGTTACTTGGGAGGGCAGGTTGTAAATCCTCCACCTCGCGCCCCAGCATCCATACCCAGAAACGTCTTCGACGGCCCGGACCCATCGGGATAGGTTCGCAGACGACCGCAGGCGTTCGGGATTGCATGATGATGCGCACGCCTCGATTTGGCCGAGCCAGCTGCTTGCAACGCTGCTCGTCGTTCCCGTCTATTTTATCCCACAGGCGCGTCCCTTATGGACGCCGTGTACGCACTCGCCGCGGCGGCGACCAAGGTGTCGACGGTGCATCCCGGGTCTGTCGCAGCAGGCATGCAGGTCACGTTCGCGGTCGCTGCGGTCCTGATCGGCGGCGCACTCGCCATCTCGGTCGTCAGCCGCAGGCGCCTGCTATGACGCAGCAAATCCCAAGAGACGGCACCATGTACGACAGTGATGGCGTGAAGCGGCATGCCTGCGGGATCAGTTACCCTATCCGGGTAAGTCGTTGGGCCCAACGACAGATAAGATGTCGGAAGCCCTGGAGCAGGTCGCCATCGGTTTCGACACCAGGATAGAACCGGGTCGTCGACACCCCCCTCAATCGCTGCATTACCGTCCGCGGTCTGCCGGGCAAAATCGATGCGCAATCGAAACGCTACATCTCCCGCCTCTTCGCTCATCTTGGTCAGAAGCTCCAGCGGCTCGAACAACCGAGTCTCGGCGTCACGGTCTATGAGAAGGTCCCTGGACAGCCGCTCCACGCCCATCGGCTGCTTTACGTGGCGCGGGCCCATGTTGGTGTCCTTGAGCATTGGCACGACGGCGGGGCTGTCGAGGTCACTGAGGCGGACGAGGACGGTCCCGCATACATCAGCAAGCAGCGTCGCCCGTGGCCCCCTCAAGTGGAGAAACGGATCAAGCGGTGGCGTCAGGCCGGCGCCTGGATCGAGGGCCCGAGGGTGTCTTTTACCAAGGCCGCGAAGCAACTCCTGCTCGACGCGGACGAACGCCGGTCAAGGGGAGGGGCGAGCTCTCCCAGGCGATGAAGCCTCGACGCGCAAGCGCAATGTCGCCGCCGCCGGCCGGAGAAGCCGCCGACGTCAACCGTGTCAACTTATCCCCCGTCGCCAGGTCGACATCCGCCGCGAGGTCGCGCGCCCATCCCTTCTCTTTCGCGTGTCGAGACGGCCTGCCGGCTGACCGAATAGCGTTGGTGATCAAGGAGATAGCGGTCCCTGTCCGGTACAGGGTGGAGACCTCTTCCCATTGCGCTTCGCTCAACTTAGCCATTACGTTTGTCGCCCCTCATGGTCGTCTGGTACGGGTTGACATCGGGTTGCCGGATGTCAACCCTGTCAACCTCATGGCCGCAACTGACGATTGAGCGGAAGGTCATGCACCGAAGCACGGAGCGATCATCTCCGCGCGACCGCTGCCGCTCCGAATTTGTGGACAAAGGGGATGAGGCGTAAGCTTCCGGCCATCCGGATGCTGCGCCCGCTTTCAAATGCTCCTTGAGCTGGACCTGTTTGGAACCGTAAGCTTGGATGGATGTTCCGGCCACCTGGGTGTCCTGATGGAGCCCTGCTTTGTCCGAGTGGATGCCTAATACAGGTTCCGAAGCCGGTTTCATGAAGCCGAGATGGGTCGACCGCTGGAAGGCAGTTTCGAGATAGCCACGGGGCCGTCCTTGCGCGGTCTCAGCGGGCCTCGACTGCGGCGCTCCGTCTCTCGTCAATGAGGTCCGCGGGTGTCATCGACGAAAGACCCTGAGCGAGAGTTTGCCCATAAGGGGCCGCTTGCGTCCGGTTTCCGATGCCCTGCTTACACCTGAGTGTGCCCTTAGTCCCGGGCAGCGGCCGAAAGATGCTCGAACAGGAGCTTTTCGGCACTCGTTAGATCGCCTGAGTCGAGCGCATCCAGGAAGGACCGTTCGATCTCTGCCGGGCTGAGGCTTCGGAAGTCCGCATACTGGCGACCGGGGCGTCTGGCGTGGCTGCTGGCAGGCGACCCAGCAGGGCGAATGGCAAGGGATTGCCGCGTCCGGCCGCAACGTGACGTGGACCGTCATCATCATCGGCCGCTTCGCCGGTGGCAAGCTGATAGAGGACTGGGTCGAGCTAGACCGGCTCGGCCTCTTCCAGCAGCTCGGATGCATTCCGACCGGGTCGTAGGGGGGCCTGACGCAAACCCGTGGCGATTACCGCTCGTTGAGGATGCTGGGCTGTGAGCCTTACCGGCCCTTCAGACGTTGTTTTCCTAAGCGGATAGGGGGTCATAAACACTGCGCCAGTCTATCCGCGACGGAGGTGATTATGAGGACCTACCATTTATTCCAAGCCGTGAACGCTCCCAATCTACGCGGCTTCACCGATGAGGTTACCGCCGCGAAATTACCCAAGGAACAGGGACCATGGAAGCTGGTGCAACAGATCGGCCCCGACGAGGAATGGAACCTCGCCATCAGCAGGGCAGTTGTGGCGACCGGCATCGTCGAGAACGGATTTTACCTCTGGGGTCAAATCGATCGTCCAACGGTGTCGCACCTAATCATTGGAAGCGATCGCGTCGAGGGTACGGCCGTGTTCGACCGCAAGAGCAACCGGATCGGCACAATTAAACGGCTGTTGGTCGAGAAGATAAGTGGCCGCGTTCTTAATGTCGACGTGACCTTCGGTGGATTTCTCGGCGTCGGCACCCATCATCACACCATCCCGTGGGAAAAGCTCGTCTACGACAAAGAGCTTGAGGGCTACCGTACTGACATCACGGAGGCTCAGGTCCGAGCCGCCCCGAGTTCCTATGGCGACGAAGAAATTTGGCCGGATCGCAAACGCCAGCAGGAAATCAGGGATTACTGGAACGACCTCCCCCGAGGACCGATTTGACCGCACGTCGGTGGAGGCTCGATGTGTGCGATGACCCCAACCCCAAAGCCACCGATGGGGCCACTGGAGCTGAAAAAGAGCACACAAGATTGAGTCGCGAGGGCGAAGTCGCGGGTCTTCCTGGCGGTAAACGGTGCCATTGTCGGTGAGCCCTTCGATCGGCAGCGGCGGCGCCCTCAGAGCGGCGCAGCACTTCGCGATGGCCTCGAGCATCATGTCGCGTTGGAGGTTCCCGAATGCGGCGAAACCATCCGCGCCTGGCGGTCAGATTTCGATCCGCGCGCCGGTCGCCAGCATCAATCGCTTTATCGAGCAAGAGCGGTTGTCCTACGGCGAGGCGTTCGACCGGCTGGTCGCGAAGCTCGATCGATGAGCGGTAGCGACGAAACCGCGCCCGATGTGGTCGCCGAATAGGCTATCCACAATCCTCCTCCCTGCAGGATTGAATGGGAGCATATGCGGCTCCCCACGCTGCTCCCAAGCTGCGAAGTGCCCGCCCTTGGGCAGCCGGTTGTAATGCACCAGTTTGGGATATGCCTGCTCCGACCAACTCTTCGGCGCCTGTTGGAGCTCGTCGGGGAAGACGCTGACCGCAGCAGGGATCTTGACGCCCCTGACACTGAAGAAGGGTCCCTTGTTCTCCCAGTAAAGCCGCGCTGCCCGAGATTGAAACCTTGGACCCTTTCGGCTGGGGCTTGGCAAGGTCGCCCGGGGATAAATGATGGCGCCTAATACCTTGGTCATGCCGCGTGGCCGCTTTCCCTACCCGCCGGTTTCTATCTCGACCAGAGCGCCATCCTTCGCACGGATAAAGCGACGGTCATTGACGTCCAGGTGGTCATCGTCCTCACCTCATCCTCCCGCCGCAGCGGGCGCGGCGTTCCTGTCCCGGGCGATGGGCGGCGAGGAAGAGGGCGGGCCGAAGTCATGAGCGTTGTGGTCCTGCGCAAGGTGCTCCCCGGTCGGCATCGTGCACTGCTGGCGGATATCAGCGCCGGCTCGCCGTTGGCTATCCTACGGGTCCGGATATGTAACCGCGTTGCGCCATGCAGCCTTTGGCAACATCCAAACGCCGAAGTCCGTTGGTTTTCGATGTTGCTGGCATCAAACGGACCCAGTCAATTCCGCTGTAATAGAAACGGCATCTTCGGGTGCCGTTCTCATTTAATCGGCCTTCTTTCCTAAGTGCCCTTCGTGTATACTCAGCGATGACTTTGGTCAGCCTGTTGTCGACTGCGTAGAACCAGGGGAGTCCTCTATGGCCGCAAGAAAGCAGAGCGCCCGATCGGAAAGCAAGGTTACCACTCCCAGATCACGGCGGGTTAAGACCCTCCCAAGTGGACCTGGCACCACCATTCACTATGAGGGCGAAAATCTTGCCGTGGTGGTGTTCAACAAGAAGCCAGGCGGGGGCGGGATCGAGCGGCCCACCATCACTGTCTGTAAATGCACCAAGACACGGTACGAATGCTCGCGCGGCGAAAGCGGCAACACCATCTGCAAGGAGGTGTGTACCGAGTGGGACTGCCAGGAAATAAAAGCGGCGCTTTGAGTGCCGATCCCAGTTAAGCTTCTCTTGCAATCCCCGGATCGCGATCATAGCTCAATGTCGTGCCCTGCGTTGACAGGCCGCTCCGAAAGGGGTGGGGAATACGGTTGCCACCTCCAAAGGCCGCTCCACCTTGATATCCGCCTCGCGGAGTGAGACCGGTGGTTTTCCAAGACGGGACGAGGTGATGGACTATTTTGTGTCGTCACGAACGTCGGTGCGACCTGCCCGTCACACGACCCACCGTGTGCGAAGGGTTCATTGGAATGCGTCGGCCTAAGCGAGGAGACGGACCAAGGCTTGGCCGGCCCCCACGAGGTGGTCCGCTTTGATTGTTAGTGCATGATCGGTCGTGGCGCTACCGTTGGGGTGGCCGGCGGAGCTGGTTGGGGTTGCGCAGCCGGCCATAGCACTGCCTCCGGTGCGGGTGGTTTATAGCCGAGCGATGAGTGGGGACGTACGGTGTTGTAGTGCCGTCGCCAACTCTCGATCACCATCTGCGCTTCCTTGAGCGTGTAGAAGATCTCRCCATTGCGGTCCGTGAAGCGCGCGAGCGCGGCATCATGGATAGTGTGCGGCCATTCGCGCGATTCACTGGAACAGGCGTAGTCTGAGATGACGAGACCGAAATCCGTGTCGACGCCGTCATCTGGTGCACGGGCTTTCGGCCGGCGCTCAATCATCTTTGCGATCTTGGCATCATCACCTCAGACGGTCTGATTGAAATCGATGGCAACCGTGCCGTTAGAGAACCGAGACTATGGCTGATAGGCTACGGCGATTGGACGGGTTTCACGTCGGCAACGTTGGTCTGCGCCGCACGAACCAGCCGCGACCTCGCGCGAACCCCCCTCGCCAGTCTTGATGCCGAGTCCATCGAAGCCACTTGAGAGGGCGCGAGATTTTTTCTGGGTGAGCGTTCAGCGAGCCCGACAGTCAGCCGCAACCCGCATGCGAGTGCGATGTTCAAACAAGATTCCAGCGAGGAAGCCCAGCGCGGCATCCGGGCCGCCTCATTCGATCAGGATCGCTCCGAATGACGGCGAGAGCGCCTGGGGCAGCAGGCTTGACAACGCCACCAACAACCGTTGGTACGAAGGGAAACCCTCGCCACGATCTCCGCGCTTGAAGCGACCGCCCTCGAACAGTGACGTTACCGCTGAGGTGCAGACAGACTTCGGGATGGTCACCCGCGCGAGTCCCCGGCCACAGGCTACCGGACAGCTTGGCCCATCCCAAAGCCGGTCGGAGGCCATCCCGTCAGACGTACCCTGGCAACTCCTGCCGCTCAAAATAACCGCTTCCCGCACGGCCGTCCGTTACGCTACGCTTTATCGAAACGAGCCGTGGCTGCGCCTCGGCCGTCCTGTGATGGAAAGCAAAACTGGATGAACCATCGGATCTTTCTCGTTGCGGCGCCGTTTGCCCGTCTCGCTGCGCGAGCCCAAGGGGCGTTGCGGATCATGGAGGGGCATTTTCCGGCCACGCCAGAGCGCAGCACCTCGGTTGAGATCACCGGCGAGACCGCCTCCCTCGTGGTGACGAGCGCCGGCGATGGCAGCCTCGATCGCACCGAAATCCCCCGTGCCCATGCCGAGGCGCTGATGGCGGTCACCGCCGGCCGCGTCGATGCTCTGCAGACGAGTCTGACACTCGGGCACCTCCCGGTGCGGTTGAGCCGCATCGTCTCGCCGGCGCCTCTTGATCTCCTCACCCTCGACTTTGCCGGTGAGGAGGAGGCGCGCGCCTTCGTCCCGCCGGAGTGGTTCGGGCTCGAGGTCAGCGACGAACCAAGTTATCGCATGGGAACCCTTGCCTTGCAGGGGCTGCCAGAGGCACGCGAGATCACGGTGAGCAATGCGGGTCTCGACAGCTTGCTCGATGCGCTTGAGAACCGTGCCTCACGCCAGGCCGCACGGGCGCTGACGGCGCCAGCGGAAAGACCGCAACGGGCGCCCGAGCCCGAGCCGGCGGAGACCGACGAGTCTGAGGTCGCGGCAATCGAGGACGACGTCATCCGCGAACTCGCCCGCTCGCTGCGGCCGCGGCGCGGATAATCAGCGCCCGACCGCCCTGAATCGTTGCTCTTGGCCTCCAGTCTCCATTCAAAACGTCTTGCATGAGCCGCGGCGGGAGTTAAGACCGGCTCTCTAGCTTGGAATTCAGAAAGGTCGATCAGGAGCGATCATGGGACGCGGAAATTCACATCGGGAGCGGGAGCGCGAGCGCCAAAGCCACCGCCAAACCGAGGACTCGTGGGGCAGCGAGGCGCAACCGCCATTTCCGACATCGGTGCGTCCCAGACCGTATTCGACGCTCCGGCCCGATGCCAGCGCCGGGGTGTCAGCCCGCGTCAAATGGTTCGATCCCGACAAAGGCTTCGGCTTCGTCGCCCTCGCAGATGGGTCAGGGGAGGCCTTCCTGCCTGCGCGAGCCGTCGAGGCGGCCGGTCACCGCAGCCTTGGCCCCGGCGTGACTATAATCGCCCGCCTCGGCACCGGTCCGAAAGGCCCGCAGGTGGCGGAGATCGTCAGCCTCGATCTCCGCACCGCCGCCCAGGAACCGCAGCGGAGGTCACAACGTGCGGATCGCCCAGCCTTTCTCGCGCGGGCACCTCTTCCGCCGGCCGGGACGGGATCGGATTCGGCACCGAGCCCTGATCGCGACGGGGTGGTCAAATGGTTCGATTCCGTCAGGGGCTTTGGCTTTGTCGCGGTCGAGGGTGAGCCTAAAGATCTATTCGTGCATGTTTCGGTTCTGCAGCGCGCCAAAGTGAGCGTCCTCGAGCCCGGGCAATCTGTTCGCGTCGCGGTGGTTGAGGGTCGCAAGGGCGACGAGATCGGCGCGCTGAGCCTGCCCTGTTCCCTTCGATGCGACGTTGGTGCTCGAAGGTGATTTGCCCCCTCACCATGCCATCGCGAGGTGGCGGTCGAGATACTGTCGGTGGCCAGATATCGCGCCAGAGCTTTAACGGCATCTTTCGGCAGATCCTGTCAGACGCACGCCGCGTCGATGGCGATCCCCGGCCGACCCATCGCGCTTCCCGATCCCCTGGCACAGTGTCCATCGCCTCACGGAACTCGGAGCCGCACGCTTTCGCCAAGCAACGTAGCATATCGAAGGCAGGGCTTGCTCACATGGTTGGGTCAGGTTTTGATAGCCCAACACCCACGGCCCGTCGTCCGATCGACTTGCGGCCGCGAACATCAGGTGAGAGGGGAAAATCGCATGAATGTCAGCGTTACAGACAATGGGCCAAATTTCGCCAGCCGGCGAGCATGACGGGCAGGGCGACAAGAAAATCGGGCGCTCCGTGCGGCCTTGCTGGCCCCCATGCGGAGAAGTCTGTCTCGTTAGCACTGCAAGGTGGCGGCGCGCACGGTGCTTTCACTTGGGGCGTCCTCGATCATCTTCTGGAAGACGGGCGACTTTCAATCGAGGCGATTACGGGGACGAGCGCCGGCGCCCTAAATGCCGTCGTTCTGCTCGAAGGCTGGGTCGAGGGCGGGCCGGAGGGCGCTCGCGCGCAATTGCGTCAGTTCTGGAAACGCGTCAGTCTGGACGGCGTCTTTTCCCCCCTTCAGCGTGCGCTCTTCGACAGGTTCCTGGGCTACTGGAACGTCGACGGATCCCCCGGCCAGTTGTGGCTTGAGGCGTGGTCGCAGGTGGCGAGCCCTTACGCCTTGAACCCGCTCGATATCAATCCTCTCCGCGACGCCTTGAGCGCATTGATCGATTTTGACCGTGTCCACGCGTGCGTCGATACAAAGCTCTTCGTTGCCGCCACCAACGTCTGGTCCGGCAAAATTCGGATCTTCAACGCGCCTGAATTGACCGTCGATCATGTCCTGGCTTCCACCTGCCTGCCGCTGCTTTTCAAAGCAGTCGAAATCGATGGGGAACCCTATTGGGACGGAGGCTATTCGGGAAATCCGGCGCTCTTCCCGCTCCTCTACGAGACACGGGGCGATGACATCCTGCTGGTACAGATCAATCCACTCGAGCGCCGTTCCACGCCTCAAACGACGAAAGAAATTCAGAACCGTCTTACGGAGATCACCTTCAACTCGAATCTCCTGCACGAACTTAGAGCGATCGAGTTCGTCACGCGGCTGATTGACGAGGGCAAGTTATCGACCAAGGACTACAAGCGCGTTTTCATGCATCGTCTCCATGGCGGTCCCAAGCTGGAAGCGTTTGCCGCCTCATCACGCATGAACGCAGGTTGGGATTTCTTCAAGGAACTGAGGGACCTTGGTCGCGCCGCTGCCCGAAGCTGGCTGTCTGATCACTACGAGGCCATCGGATCGCACAGCACGCTCGACTTGCCGAATACCTATTCGTGAGGTTCGAGCACTCTTGCGTAGAACCTCTCTTGCTCATCTTTAAGGCTGCGCCGTCGCTGTTTCACGAGCAGCTCGCCACAGCCGTACCGTGCTGACGGCACGAACCCCGACCCCGGCTGAGTATCCGCGTGGGTGGACGGCTAGAAGATGTTCATGCACGATCGATGCGCAGCTGCGGCGGATTTGAGCATCTTCGCGCCGAATTGGCCACGCCTCGATTCTACAGGTTGTTCTCTTTCCGGCTGCAGCCCGGAACCGGGAATCGCCGCTGGAGCATCGGATCGAGCTCAGAGTCGGCGTGAACCTGGGCGACGTGATCGTCGAAGGCAGCGACAGCCCGTGCGGAGGAGTATAGCTTTTCTGCCCTGATCCAAGGTGCGTATCCAGAACAGACCATCATCCAGTGTGATGGACCAAGGATCGGCGGGCGGGTGCCGCCAAAAGGCTGCGCCGTCGCGTACCCAAACCACCAAAGGCCTCGGCACTCTATCGGAGTGGCTTGTGCTGCAGGGCATCCAATCCAGTTTCACCATAACGGCACGCTGGCTGAGTGTGTGCTGGATGCCGAGCAGCCAGTGGATGTTACCGGTCTTGGCTTCACGAGACCCTTAGGGACTGCAAGAGCCTTGTGCGCTTCGACAAGGATGGCCGGGTGGAGTGCTAGCTCCCTACAGATTCAGCCGAAATAGATCGTCCTTCGGATCGCGAGCCGAATGGGAGTCGTTGCGTTTCGGGCCTGCTTTAGAATTATTATCGGCGCCGAAACCTTGGCCATGCGCTGAAGTGGCATCCAGCATTCGGTCACACGCGCTCTGGCATAGCTTCGCCGTCGTCTGTCTATGATATTCGCGAGACAGAAAGCGCAACAGGGCGGCCAAGTCATGAGAAGATCTCCGGGATGTCCAAGCGACTAATTTAGGCGAACAACGCCGGCGCGTTGTTAGCGAGGGCGGTCAGCAGGTCTGTAATTGAACCGACAAGATCGATCAGCGAGTTTATCAACTGCCAGACGGGGCTCTTCATGATTGATCTCCAAGCAGAAAAAAGCCCGCCAAGTGCGGGCTCGTTTTGGTTTTTGCTGGTGGATCGTCCTTGGCAACAAAACACCAACCTCAGCTGGCAGCATGTCGCGGGTTATTCCCAGTGGATCTCGGCGTTTTCGCCCGCGGCCCTGCGACGCGTTTCTGCCCGCATCGGGCACCGCGTGCCGGATGCATCGATCAATCCGGCATGAACTTTACGCCGGCGGCGGCCCGCCGTTCCTGAGGCGCCTCGTCCATCGCTACCAGTTCGTCAACATGGGGGCAGATGATCCGCGGGTGCTCAATGGTGATGGCATTTTTGCTCGAGAAACCACCCTCATCTACATCGGTGCTGGCATCGCCGACGGTGGCGACAGGCTGTTGGAAACGCCATTCCGGTCAAGCATCCGATGGCGACCTCCGTGAGGATGACGCGGTGAGGCTTTCCTCGCCGCAATCCGACTCACGCCTTTCGGCTCTGTCTGGCGGCTGTCTCGGCTACCAGCCAGCCCTGATATCGGGCGGCTCCGAGTTCGTTCTCCGACAGCATAAGCTGGCCGTCGCGCAAGTCCGCTGTAGTCAGAAGACGTAGTCTTTGTACCGGCTGATGTAGTCGCGAGCGCTGCGGTTGAGCTCGCGCACGAGTACCTCGGCCTGGTCGGCATCGCCGCGGATGATGGCGGTGAGCACCGCCCGGTATTGCTTTATGCCCATCTCGGCGCGGCCCGGGAGAAGCGCGACGCGGCGGATGGTGACGCGCGTGCGGTCGTAGATGCGATCGATCATGTCGCTGAGGATCGGGTTATGGGCGGCTTCCCTAATTCGCGATCGGAAGACCTCGATGGCGTTGATGTGCTGGTCGAGATCGCCCGCTTTTAGGCTCCTCTCGAAGGAGTCGCCGAACAATTCCGAAATGTCGTCCCAGTCGGCCGAGGTCGTGTTGAGGGTGGCGAGGCGCACCGCCAGCGCGTCGAGTGCCTCGCGCACCTCATAGAGACGATATGTGGTCTCCATGTCGACCGCTGCGACGATGGCGCCCTTGTTGGGCTCGCGTTCGACCAATCCCCGGTCCTCAAGCGTCGCGAGAACTTCACGCGCTTTTGCGCGCGGCAGATTGTAGGCAGCCGCCAGTTCCTCCTCCGGAATTCGCGTTCCCGGGCTCAGGCTCCGCGAGGAGATTTTTTCCCTCATGTCGACGATCGCGGCTTCGACCGTCGTCGTTTTTCTCTTCGGCTTGCGCATCGCAGATCCTGCTATGGCCCGGACGCCCGGCGGGGCCGCGGACATTGCTACAATTGCCAATAAAGCGGTTCGTCCCCGCAATCAACCATAGTACAAAAGAATGTACAACATTGTGCAATCTAGTTGACACAACAAAATGTACAGGCTTACGTTAGGTCCAGTCGCAGGGCAGTCGAGGGAACCGAGAATGACGCCGCATACCGAAAAAACCGCCCTTCCGGGTCCTGTCTGCCAGTCCTATCAGGAACGGCGAGACGCCTCCGTGGCGTTGGGCGTCGCCAACGGGGCGCCGATCTTCGCGGCTCGTGCATCGGGTGCGAACCTGGTCGATCTAGACGGCAACGAATTCCTCGACTTCGCAGGGGGAATTGGGACGCTCAACGTGGGCCATGCTCATCCGGCGGTCGTCCGGGCAGTCCGTGAGCAGGCGGAAAATTTTCTGCATACCTGTTTCAACATCGTCATGTATCCCGGCTACATCGAGTTGGCCGAGAAACTCATCGAGGTCGTTCCGGGGTCTTGGCCCAAGAAGGTGATGCTGCAGACAACCGGCGCCGAGGCGATCGAGAACGCCATTAAAGTGGCTCGCAAGGCCACAGGCCGTCAGGCCGTCATCGCCTTCGAGGGCGCCTTCCACGGCCGCACCTATATGGCCCTGTCGCTGACAGCGAAGGCGCCGTCCTACAAGACCGGTTTCGGGCCCTTCGCCGGCGAAATCTACCGGGCGCCTTTCCCCGTCTTCTACCGATCGGGAGCGGCCGACGAACAGGCATCGGCCGACGCGGCCTTCGCGGATTTTGTCCGGCTCGTGGAGAGCGAGGTCATTCCCGAGCATGTGGCGGCTGTGGTGATCGAGCCTCTGCAAGGCGAGGGGGGGTTCCACCCGGCGCCGGCTTCCTTCCTGAAGAAGCTGCGGGATTATTGCACGCACCACGGCATCGTTCTGATCGCCGACGAGATCCAGTCCGGTTTCTGTCGCACCGGCCAATGGTTTGCCACCGAGCATTCGGGAATCGAGGCCGACCTTTACACCATCGCCAAGTCGATGGGCGGCGGCCTGCCGATCGCGGCCCTCGTCGGCCGCGCCGACCTGATGGATGCGCCGAAGGTGGGCGGCCTCGGCGGCACTTACGGAGGCAATCCGCTGTCCTGCGCGGCGGCGCTTGCGACCATCGCCGTCATGCAGAGCGAGGATTACTGCGAGAAGGCGCGCCGCGTCGGCGCCATCGTGCGCGAGCGCTTCGAATCCTGGGCGCAGCATTATTCGATCATCGGCGATGTGCGTGGCATCGGCGCCATGCAGGCCATCGAAATCGTCCGGGACCGGCAGAGCCACGAGCCGGCGGGCGATCTGGCCGCTGCCATCGTCGCGGAGGCCTATCAACGGGGGCTGATCCTCGTGAAGGCCGGCTTCCACGGCAACGTCATCCGCTTCCTTGGTCCGCTGGGAATGGACGAGGACGAGCTTGCCCGCGGTCTCGATATTCTCGGCGCGGCTATCGAGAGCGCGACTCGCAAGGCGGCTCCTGTCGCCGAGACGGTGTGAGAGCGGCACCATGAACACTCTGCTCAAGATGAAGAATGCCCGTAAGGTGGTCACCCTGCTTGGTGGTGCGCAAGCCGACAGTCAGGTGCTGGTTGTCTACGATCTGCACACGGGTCATAATGTGGAGCCGCTTGCGATCGCGCTGTCCGAGGTGGGAGCAACATTCCACCTCATGCAGATCGAAGGCTCCGCCCGCCATGGCAAGCAGCTTTCGCCCGTCGCCGCCGCAGCCATGAAGGCCTCCGATCTCGTCATCGGCCTGACCCGCGCAAACATCGCCCACACCTCCGCCCGGCAGGAGGCGACCCGCGCCGGTGCCGGCGTCATCGTTCTTCCGGAATCCCACGGCGAAGACTTCTTCGTAGCTGACGGCTGGGACGCCGATTTCGTGGCGCTGCGGCCGCAGATCGAAGCGCTCGCCGCGTCGTTCACCGCCGCCAGCACGGCGCGTGTGACAAGTCCCCATGGCACCGATGTGACCATGAGCATCGAGGGACGGCGGGGCAGGGCCTTGCATGGCTTTGCCAACACGACCGATATTTCGGCCGGTTACTGCCTGGAATCGAGTCTTGCTCCCGTCGAAGGCACGGCGGAAGGCGTCATCGTCGTCAATGCGAGCATTCCGGGGGTTTCGCTGATCCGCGAAGAGACTGTTCGCATCTACATGGAAAAAGGTATGGCTGTGGCGATCGAAGGCGGCAGCGAGGCCCGCATGTTCCGCGATCTCCTGTCGAGTTTCGGTGACCCCGGCGTCTACAACCTCGGGGAACTGGGTGTCGGCATGAACCCGCATTGCGTCCTCGACGGCACGATGATGTCCGACGAAAGCGTTTACGGCTCGATCCAGCTTGCACTCGGCACCAGCGCCTATATCGGCGGGACCGTCAGAGCCGCGGCCCATTACGACACGATCCTGACCGATGCGACACTCGAACTCGACGGTCGTGCGGTGTTGCGAGGCACGGAACTCCTGCTGGAGGCGCTATCATGAGCATTCTTCTCGAACGCCGCGAGGGCGGTATCGCGACGCTGATCATGGATCGTCCGGAGAAGCGCAACGCGTTTACGCTCGACATGTATCGTGACTTCGGCGCGCTCATGTCGGAGCTTGACGCCGACGAGTCAATTCGCTGCATCGTGGTGCGGGGAGCGGGTGGTGCGTTCTGTGCGGGCAGCGACATCGGCGGTTTCGAGGACGATCGCGATGGACGCGCCCAAGCGCGCGAATACGCCGACTTCACGCTCGAAATGACCGACCGGTTGCGGAATACCCGTCATCCGACCGTCGCCTGCATTGAAGGCGTCTGCGTCGGCGGCGGTCTCGAGATCGCGTCGATGTGCGACATCCGCATCGCGGGGCGCAGCAGCCGATTCGGGATACCGATCAATCGCATCGGGCTCACCCTCGATTACCGTGAGCTCGACGATCTTATCGGTGTTGTGGGCCCCACGCACGCCCTCGAGATCCTGCTTGAAGGTCATATTTTCGGCGTCGAAGAGGCGCTCTCCAAAGGCATCGTGACGCGGTTCGTCGAAGACGGCCAGGTCGTCTCCGAGGCTTATGCGACGGCGGAGCGGATCAGCGTCGCGGCACCTCTGGTGAACCGTTGGCACAAGGCGTTCGTGCGCCGATTGCGTGACCGGACACCGATCACCGAACAGGAATGCGCCGAGGCGTATGCCTGCTTCGATACGGAAGATTACCGCGTCGGACGGGCGGCCTTCAGCAAGAAGATAAAGCCGGCATTCGTCGGACGCTAGAGACCTCTCAGCGCCGCTGGGCAGGACAACACTTTTCTTCAATTCGGCCGCCTACAAAAATTCCCGCAGGCCGGACAACCATCTTGCCGGGTCACGTTTGGCATTAGAAACGAGTACGTACGGATGAATATATCAGGTTCACCGCTCAGCGGCATGAAGGTTCTGGACTTGTCGCAGATCATGGCCGGACCCTATTGCACGATGGTCCTCGCCGATCTCGGTGCGGAGGTGATCAAGGTCGAGAAACCCGTCACGGGCGACGATTCCCGCGAGATGGGCCCTTATGTGAACGGCGAGTCGACCTGCTTTGCGCATATCAATCGCAACAAGGAGGGGATCTCCCTCAACCTGAAAGATCCGCAGGCTAAAGATATCCTCTACGATCTTGCCCGTTGGGCCGATGTGGTCGTCGAGAATTATCGTGTCGGCGTGACGAAGTCTCTCGGCGTCGATTACGAGAGCCTGAGCAAGATCAATCCGCGTCTCGTCTACTGCTCCATCTCCGGATACGGCCAGACGGGTCCTTATTCTAGCAAGGGCGGGTTCGACCTCGTGGCACAGGGGCTGACGGGCATCATGAGCATGACCGGCGAGCCGAACGGCCGGCCGCTGAAGTCGGGCATAGCGATCTACGATGTCGGGGCCGGCATGACGGCGGCCTATGCGATCATCGCGGCCTATGTGCATCAGATCAAGACGGGCGAGGGCCAGCATATCGATATCTCGCTCGCCGAATGCGGATTGCCGTGGTTCGTTTGGGAGGCCGCGGCCTATTTCACCGACGGCACCGTGCCGATGGCGACAGGCAGCCGGCATCGCGTGTCCGCGCCCTATCAAGCGCTTCGCACCGGCGACGGCTTCATCGTGATCGGCGCTGCCAATCAGCGCACCTGGGAGAAGCTCTGCCGGGAGGTGATCCACCGGCCCGAGCTCATCGAGGATCCGCGCTTCGTCACCAACATGGATCGCCTCGAAAACATCACCGTACTTGAGCCTCTCCTGGAAGAGGCATTCGCCTCGGCCGATGCCGCCACCTGGATCGCGCGCTGCGAAGCGGCAAGCGTGCCGTGCGGACCCATCAACGACTTCGGCGAAGCGATGAAGGACCCTCACTTTATCGCCCGCGGCATGATCGAAGAGGTCGAACACCCCAAGCTCGGAACCATGAAGATGATCGGCATTCCGACAAAATTCTCGAAGACGCCGGGTGCTGTACGCAAGGCGGCGCCGACGCTCGGCGAACACACCGATGCCGTGCTTCGCAGGTTTGGCGTGGACGAGAATGCCATCGAGACGATGCGAAGCCGGGGCGCAATTCAGTAACGCTGAATCTCCCTGTGACTTCGATCCAAAAACAAAAAACGCGCTTCTCGAACTGAGTGCTAAAAAAGAACAACCAGAAAGGAACGATCATGACACAGCCTATGAATTTTTCGCGGCGCGGGTTCCTCGTCTCCGGAACAGCCCTCGCGACTCTTGGCACGTTTTCCGGCTCGGCATTCGCCCAATCGGAGAAAGTATTCCGTCTCGGCGCGCTGAATTCGATCACGGGTATCGGCGGCCCTTACGGCCCGTACATGCTCGAGGCGATCAAGATCGCGGTTGCAGAGGTGAACGACGCCGGCGGCACCGCGGGTCGCAGGTTCCAGCTTTTCGCCGAGGATGACCAGACGAAGCCAGAAGCGGCCGTGCTCGCCGTCAAGAAGCTGATCGAGATCAACAAGGTAGAGGCGGTGGTGGGCATTTGGCCGTCCTCGGTCGGTCTCGCCACCATGCCGATCACAAACGAAGCCAACCTCATCACAATGAACACCTGCGGCGCTCCGGAAATGCTGACGGAGAACAAGAAGGGCCTTGCCTGGATGTTCCAGGCGTCGAACGCCATCTTCGGAAGCGCCTTCGCGGAAGTCGCTCACCAGCGTGGATTCAAGCGTCCCGCAGTGATGGCCTTCAACAACTCTACCTTCGTCGGGCAGGCCAACCACTTCAAGGAAGCGTGGGAAGCGAAGGGCGGCAAGGTCAGCAGCTTCGTCATCTACGAGCCCAACCAGAGCAGCTACCGCACCGAACTGAGCCGCGTGCTCGCGACGAAACCCGACGTGATCTCGCTGAGCGCCTATCGTCCCGACGCGACGATCATCCTGAAGGAATGGTACCAGAGCGGGCAGGAGTGCAAGTTTATCATGCCAGGCTGGACGGCCAACGAGGATCTCGTCAAGGCGCTCGGCAAGGAAGCGACCGAAGGCATCATCTCCATCTCCAACGTGGCTGCCAGCCAGAGCCCGGCCTACAAGCGTTTCGCCGCAGCGTTCAAGAAGGTCACAAACCGCGAGCCGGATATCTTCGCGGCGCAGAGCTACGACATGGTGATCACGCTGGCGCTGGCCATCGAGGCTGCGGGCGCCACTGCCGATGTTCCTGCCATCAACGGCAAGATCCCTAGCATCACCGGCGGCAACGGACAGCTCGTGACCTCCTTCACTGAAGGTCGCGACGCACTGCGGAACGGCAAGACGGTCAATTACGATGGCGCCTCGTCCCGGCTCGATTTCGGCAAGCATGGCGAAACCGTCCCTGATTTTGGCGTCTTCGATATCAAGGACGGAAATCTCGTCCTGAAAGAGACGATCCCCGGTCACACGCCCGCGTAAAGAAAGATCAAGTGATGGATTGGCTCTCGGTCGCGAACGCGGCCATCAACGGGATCGTGATCGGGATGCTTCTCGCACTGCCGGCGCTGGCGATTACGCTGGTGTTCGGAATCGCCCGTTTCCCCAATGCCGCGACGGGCGACTACATGACTTTGGGTGCCTATACCACCGTCGCCTCCCAGGCCTTCCTGGGGGGCTCGGTGGTGACGGCAGTTCTCGGGGCGATGTCGGCGACGGCAGCGGTGTCGCTCTTCTTCTACTTCTGGGTCTTCCGCGCCCTGTCGGAACGATCCCAAGTGGCGCGGCTGATCGCATCCATCGGCGTGGCATTCGCGGTGCRAAGCACGATCACGTTCTTTGCAGGACAGGATCAGCATGTCGTCGATGTGCCGCTCGTTCGCGCATGGAATTTCGGCGGCATTCGTCTGTTGCCGACCGATCTGTACATCCTGGCCACGGCCATGACCGCCTTGGTCATCGTGTTCTGCATCATGCACCTGACGCCGATAGGACGGCGGATGCGCGCCATCGCGGACAATGCCGAACTCGCCGCGGCGAGCGGCATCCGCTCGAAGCGGGTCATGATCTTCCTGTGGAGTCTGACCGGCGCTTTCTGTGGCCTCGGGGGAGCCCTGCTGGGCATCAAGGCGGTAGTCGTTCCGGAACTCGGTTGGGAGCTTCTCATGCCGATGTTCGCAGGCGTCATTTTGGGCGGGATCGGCAGCCCAGTCGGCGCCGTGCTCGGGATCGTCACATTCAGCATCGCCCAAGAGGTGGCAAGCCTCTTCGCCGGCCCACCCTATAAGATCGTTTTTGCGTTCGTAATCCTTCTGTGCGTGCTGCTGCTGCGCCCGCAGGGAATGTTTGGTCGTCCCATGGCGGCGAGGTGAGGTCATGGAAGGCTATCTGATTGCTATCTTCATCAGCATCCTGATCTACCTGCTCCTCGCCGGCGGTCTGGCTTTGCAATATGGCTTTACCGGTCTGGTCAATTTCGGCCATGTGGGTTTCTTCGCCATCGGTTCATACACCTCGGCTCTGCTCGCTCTCAAAGGCGTGCCGATCCCGATCTCGCTTGCGGCAGCGACAGTGCTGGCGGCGCTCGCCGCTTATCCGCTCGGCATGATCGCGCTCCGGCTCGGCGGTGATTATCTGGCGATCGTCACGCTGGGCTTCTCAGAGGCGGTGCGCATGATGCTGCAGACGGAGGAGTGGCTGACCCGGGGAATGCAC
>NZ_JBFUHH010000043.1:0-32333 GCF_056402495.1 Microvirga sp. P4_A5
GCCCCAAGCCACTCATACTCTGCGGATCATGAATCTCAACTCGCCATTCTTCAACCGTATCCGCATCAAGCCGGTCTGCGATGAGCCGCAGGACGCCGCCGGGCCGGTCTGCGAACATCCGACATGCAAGCTGCCCGGGGAGTTTCGCGCGCCCAAAGGTCGGGATGCGGAAGGCAAGTACTGGAAATTCTGTCTCAACCATGTCCGGGAATACAACGCGTCGTACAATTACTTCGCGGGCATGTCTGACAATGCCGTGCAGGCCTACCAGAAAGACGCGGTCATCGGCCACCGGCCGACCTGGGCGATGGGCATGAATCCCGGCACGAAGCCGGCAGAGGCGGGAGACGCCCCGAAAGCGCGGGAATGGGCCTATAGCGATCCGTTGGGTGTTCTCAACGGGCAGGACTTCACGCAAGGCCGCCGTCGCCGGGTCAACCCCGAGCCGAAGCAGCCCCGCTACACCGGCGCGGCGCGGCGCGCGCTCGATGTTCTCGGCCTCGATGAAACGGCCGACGGGCCCGCCATCAAGGCCCAGTACAAGACCCTGGTGAAACGGTTCCATCCGGACGCCAATGGCGGCGACCGGTCTTTCGAGGATCGCCTGCGTGACATCATCAAGGCCCACGACGTGCTGAAATCAGCCGGAATGGCCTGAAAAAGCCGCATGACACAGCCCACGAATGTGTCGAACGCGTTTGCGCCCGTAAGGTGAGATTGTTAAGACACCCGCAGCGCTTGTGAAAACCTGACAAAACCGACCGAGAGGCCCCTTATGGCAAGTACCGAAACCGCGACCCTTTTGCCCGACATGAAGGTGTCCGTGCGTCAAGTTTTCGGCATCGACTCGGATCTGGACGTTCCGGCMTTCTCCAATGGCGACGAGCATGTGCCCGATCTCGACCCGGATTACCTGTTCGATCGGGAGACGACCCTCGCTATCCTGGCGGGTTTTGCGCRCAACCGGCGCGTGATGATCACTGGCTATCACGGAACCGGCAAATCGACCCATATCGAGCAGGTCGCGGCGCGTCTCAACTGGCCTTGCGTGCGTGTGAACCTCGACAGCCATGTCTCCCGCATCGATCTCGTGGGCAAGGACGCCATCGTGCTTCAGGACGGCAAGCAGGTGACGGCCTTCCAGGACGGCATCCTGCCATGGGCTCTGCAGAACAACATCGCGCTCGTGTTCGACGAATACGATGCCGGCCGTCCGGACGTGATGTTCGTCATTCAGCGCGTGCTGGAGCAGTCCGGCAAGCTGACGCTTCTCGATCAGAAGCGCGTCATCCGGCCCCATCCGGCGTTCCGCCTGTTCTCGACCGCCAATACCGTTGGCCTCGGCGACACCTCGGGCCTCTATCACGGCACGCAGCAGATCAATCAGGGCCAGATGGACCGCTGGTCCATCGTCACGACCCTGAACTATCTGCCGCACGATAAGGAAGTCGACATCGTCCTGTCGAAGGCGAAGCATTATCAGGAGGATCCCGAAGGCCGCGACATCGTGAACAAGATGGTGCGCGTCGCGGATCTGACCCGCAGCGCGTTCATGAACGGCGATCTGTCGACGGTGATGAGCCCGCGCACGGTCATCACGTGGGCGGAAAACGCCGAGATTTTCGGTGAGACCGGCTTCGCCTTCCGCGTCACGTTCCTCAATAAATGCGACGAGTTGGAGCGGGCGCTCGTGGCCGAGTTCTATCAGCGCTCCTTCGGCAAGGAATTGCCTGAAAGTTCGGTCAACATCGCTCTTTCGTAAAGGTTGAAATGTCCATCTCGAACCGCAAGCCGGGTGAGAAGAAGGAAGCGCCGGCGGAGCCGCTGAAGCGCTCCATTGCCGGCTGCATCAAGGCGTTGGCGCGAAAGCCCGACCTCGAGGTGACCTTCGCGTCCGATCGTCCCGCCTTCATGGGCGAGAAGATCCGCCTGCCCGAACCGCCGCGGCGATTGACGACGCAGGATGTGGCGATCCTGCGTGGAAACGCCGATTCCATGGCCCTTCGCCTTGCCTGTCACGACGATGGCCTGCACCGCAAGCTGGCACCCGAAGGTCAGGCCGCACGCGCCGTCTTCGATGCCGTCGAGCAGGCGCGGGTGGAATCCATCGGGTCGCGCCGTATGGCGGGCGTTGCCTCCAACATCACCGCGATGCTGGATGACCGCTATCATCGCGGGGGCAAATACGAGGATGTCACCGATCGCGCCGACGCGCCCATCGAGGATGCGGTGGCGCTGATGGTGCGCGAGCGCCTGACCGGCGCCAAGCCACCAAAGGCAGCGGCGAAGATCGTCGATTTGTGGCGCGATTTCATCGAGGAACGGGCGGGTGAAGACCTCGATTCCCTCCTGAAAAACATCGAAAACCAGCGTGATTTCGCACGCGGCATACGCGAACTTCTGTCGTCCCTCGATATGGCGGACGAATCCTCGCTCGATTCCGACGAGGAGGAAAACGACGAAGACAGCGACAGCGACCAGGAAGAGCAGCAGGGCGAGGGCGAATCCGAGCAGGAATCCCAAGGCGACCGCGCCGAGATGGATGTCAGCGAGGATGCCAGCGACGACATGGAGGAGGGCGCGAGCGAAGATTCCGATGGCCCTTCCGGCGAAATGCCCGACGAGGCGGATGAATCCGATTCCGAGAACGCCGCCGAGTCGATGCGCCCGCCGTCGCGGTCCAACGAGCATCGGGGCCCCGACTACAAGGCTTTCAGCACCAAGTTCGACGAGGTTATCTTCGCCGAGGATCTGTGCGATTCCGATGAGCTGACGCGCTTGCGCGCCTATCTCGACAAGCAGCTCGCCCATCTCCAGGGCGTTGTCGGGCGTCTGGCGAACCGCCTGCAGCGCCGCCTGCTCGCGCAGCAAAACCGCGCCTGGGAGTTCGACCTCGAAGAGGGAACGCTCGATCCCGCGCGGCTCCCCCGCGTGGTGATGGACCCGTTCCAGCCGCTCACCTTCAAGCATGAGCAGGATACCAATTTCCGCGACACGGTCGTGACCTTGCTGCTCGACAATTCGGGCTCCATGCGCGGGCGCCCGATCACGGTGGCGGCGACCTGCGCGGATATTCTCGCGCGGACGCTCGAACGCTGCGGCGTGAAGGTCGAGATCCTTGGCTTCACCACGAAGGCGTGGAAGGGGGGACAGGCGCGGGAATCGTGGCTGCAAGGCGGGAAGCCCGCCAATCCCGGCCGTCTCAACGACCTGCGCCACATCATCTACAAGTCGGCCGATGCGCCGTGGCGGCGTGCCCGCAAGAATCTCGGGCTGATGATGCGCGAGGGCCTCCTGAAGGAGAACATCGACGGGGAAGCGCTCGACTGGGCGCACAAGAGATTGCTGGCCCGTCCCGAGCAGCGCCGGATCATGATGGTGATTTCCGATGGCGCGCCGGTGGACGATTCGACGCTTTCGGTGAATCCCGGCAATTATCTCGAACGCCACCTGCGCTACGTGATCGACGAGATCGAAACCCGTTCGCCCGTCGAACTGATCGCCATCGGCATCGGCCACGACGTGACGCGCTATTACCGCCGCGCCGTCACCATCGTGGACGCAGAGGAACTCGGCGGCGTCATGACCGAGAAGCTCGCCGAATTGTTCGACGAAAAGGCTCCCGCATCCACGCGCGGCGGCGTTCGCCGCAGAGCATTCGCTTGAGACTGAGCCGCCGATCGTTTCTCCTCGGCGGCGGCGCTCTCGCAGCGGCAACCGCGGCCGGGCAGGCGCTCGCCAAGCGCCCACAGGTTTTCAACGCGGCGACGCCCATCGCGGTCGAGGCAAAGCCAATCAGCCGGTTCTCGGTCGCGGATCCCGACCGTGTGCGCTTCGGCGATCTCGCGTTTCGATCCGGCCTCGATCTGCGCTCCCCCGCCAAGGAGTTCGGCGGCTTCTCGTCGCTTTGGCGCTCAAAAGACGGCCGTGAGCTGGTCGCGCTGGCTGACAACGCGCAATGGCTGCGCGCCCGGGTCGAAACAGCCGAGGGCCACCTGACGGGATTGACCGGGTCAGTGCTGACGCCGCTGACGCTGGCCAACGGAAAGCGCCTCCGGACAACCCGGTTCTACGACACCGAAAGCCTTGCCATTGCGGGGCGCACAGCCTTCGTGGGCGTCGAGCGCAATCACGGCGTCGTTCGCTTCGCGTGGAACGGCCAAACCTTCTCGCAGGGGACGCCGATCGAGGTACCGTTCGATTTCAGCGGGTTGGCCGGGAATGCCGGCCTCGAGGCGCTGGCCGTGGCGCCGCCGGGATCGCCCCTGGCGGGATCGCTGCTCGCCGTTGCCGAGCGTGTGCCGGGCCTTAATGCCGCAACGCGAGGGTTCGTTCTGACGGGCGCGTCGCGCGGGGAATTCGAGGTGGCGCGCTCGGACGGGTTCGACATTTCGGACATGGCGTTCCTCCCCAGCGGCGAATTGCTGCTCCTTGAGCGGCGGTTTTCCATATTCGCCGGGTTCGCCACCCGTCTGCGCCGCATTCCGGCTGCCGAAATCCGGCCCGGCCGCCGGATCGAGGGGGCATTGATCTTCGAAAGCGACCCGTCCCAGCAGATCGACAACATGGAGGGGCTCGCCGTTCACCGGGAAGGACCCGACGTGGTGCTGACCATGGTGTCCGACGATAATTTCAACGGTATCCAGCGGACCCTGCTGCTGGAATTCGCTTTGGCCGGCTGAGCGGGAGAGCGGTTCAGGCCCGCTGGGCCGCGGGCCGTCTCATCAGCATGAGGATCGCCCCATAGGGCGCGATTGACAGGGCGGCGAGCGCGAGCTTGACCGCGTAATCGGCCATGGCGAGGTTCGTCCAGGGCAGCGCCATGCAGGAATCGGCGATCCCCACCGTGCCAAGAAGGTCCGAAACCGTCAGGCCGATGCCGGGAACCGGGCCGCAATAGAACGCCACCGAGAAGAACAGCGCGGTATCGAGTGCGGACGAGATCACCGACGAGACGAAGGGTGGCAGCCACCAGGCGCGGTTGCGCAATTCTGCGAAGATGCCGATGTCGAGGAGCTGGGCCACCAGGAAGGCGGCGCCGGACGCAATGGCGATCCGGGGCGTGGCCAAAGCGACGGACAGGGCTACCGCGAGGACGAAGCCTGCATAGACCACCCGGCGGGCGCCCGCCGAGCCGAAACGCCGGTTCGACAGGTCGGTGATCAGAAACGAGAACGGATAGGTGAAGGCGCCCCAGGTGAGATAATCGCCGAGGCCGAGGTGCGTGAAGGGATACTGGACGGCGATGTTGGACGTCAGGACCACCAAGGTCATGGCCGCGAGCGCAATCCCAAAATCACGTCGATCGGTCCGGGTCGGTGCGCTCATCGTTCCCCCCAAGCTTGGTCAGAAACGCAAAACGGGCGGCCTCTAAGCCACCCGCCTGCAATATGTCGTGTTCGAAAGATCAGCTCGCAGCAGCGAGCTTCTTCTCGATTTCGCGCTTGATCGTGCGGGCGTTCTGCGAAAGCTCGTCGCCCTTCGCCTTGGCGAGGAACGCGTCCAGACCGCCGCGATGCTCGACCGAGCGAAGCGCGTTGGCGGAGATACGCAGGCGCACCGAACGCTTCAGCGTGTCGGAGAGCAGCGTGACGTTGCAGAGGTTCGGCAGGAACTTCCGCTTGGTCTTGCGGTTCGAGTGGCTCACGAGATGGCCACTCAGCACGGCCTTGCCGGTCAGTTCGCAACGGCGCGACATGGGTTCGATCCTATCGTCAAAAATGGCGTCACAGCGTCATAAGCAACGGGTTTGCTTCGCAGATCCCGCGCCGCCGGACACCAGAAGTCCTTGGAAGGTGCGAGCCTATAGGCCGAAACCGGGTGCCGCGTCAAGAATAGCCCGACCGGAGGGCCGGATTTTTTGCAATCCGGCGGTCACGATTTATACTGAATTGCATGCCATGGGGGTTTTTCATCCGCCTCTATCGTTGATTCGCCGGGAAGCTTTCATGCGCGTTTTCGCCTCCGCCCTCATCGCCCTGGCCCTGACCGGGGCCGGCTTCCGCGTCGAGGCCCAGACCTTGCGGGTGGATTACGACATATCGCTGGCGGGCCTTTCCCTCGGGACGGCGGATCTGTCGTCGACCTTCGACGGACCCAAATACAAGATGCAGGCGGCGGTGAAGCTTTCCGGCCTCGCCAAGATGCTGACGGGCGGCAAGGGCGCCGCCACGGCCTCGGGCGCCATCTCGGGGACAAAGCCCCAACCCGCCGCCTTCGCCGTGACCTCCCGTTCCTCCAGCGATCAGCGAACCGTTCGCATGGGGCTGACGGCTGGAAACGTCGCGGCTGTGGAAATCTCACCTCCCATCGACGAGAAAGCCGATCGGGTGCCGGTCAAGGACGAGGACAAGAAAGGCGTGATCGATCCCGTCAGCGCCCTGCTGATGCCCGCGATCGGGTCCGGAAAGCTGATGGATACGGCCAATTGCAACCGCACCATCCCGATCTTCGATGGCGCTGCGCGGTTCGACGTGGTGCTGAGCTACGACACCACCCAAGCTGTGGACAAGCCTGGGTATAAGGGCCCGGTACTCGTGTGCAAAGCACGGTATGTTCCGATCTCCGGCCATCGCGCTCTCCGGCCCAGCACCAAATTCATGCAGGAGAAMAAGGACATGTCGGTCTGGCTGGTGCCCCTGGAGGCTCAGCGGGTGCTGGTCCCGGTCAAGATATCGGTGAGGACCATGGTGGGCACCAGCGTGGTGGAGGCTTCCCGATGGTCGCTTGAGGGCGACGCGAAGGTCATCCCCATCAGTCTCGATTAGCCGCCATTGGCGGGCGGGATTGCCACACCATATAGCGGTCTCGATGCTGGCCCATGGCCGGACCATGTGCATCCGGCCGACATGTGTCGACCGCAGCCTTTTTCCCCGCACCCGGGATTCGCGCGACTAGGTATGGCCCGACGTTCCCTTCTTCCGCAATTGCGCGCGCGCGGCGTCACGGCCGTCCTCGGGCCCACCAATACCGGCAAGACGCATCTGGCCATCGAGCGCATGCTCGGCCACGAGAGCGGCATGATCGGGTTGCCCCTGCGCCTGCTCGCCCGGGAGGTCTATCAGCGGGTGGTGGAGCGGGTCGGCGAGCACAACGTTGCACTCGTCACCGGTGAGGAGAAAATCAAGCCTGACAAGGCGCGCTACTGGGTATCAACCATCGAGGCGATGCCGCGCGATCTCGATCTGTCCTTCGTCGCGGTCGACGAGGTGCAACTGGCGAGTGATTTCGACCGCGGACACGTCTTCACCGACCGCCTGCTCAATCAGCGCGGGCGGGACGAGACCCTGCTGATCGGGTCGAACACCATGCGCCCGCTCATCGAGGCGCTGGTCCCTGGCGTCCATGTGGTGACAAGGCCGCGCCTCTCGCAGCTTACCTTCGCGGGCGAGAAAAAGGTGTCGCGCCTTCCCCGCCGCACCGCCATCGTGGCGTTCTCGGCCGAGGAGGTCTACTCCATCGCCGAGCTCATCCGCCGCCAGAGTGGCGGCGCGGCAGTGGTCCTGGGAGCCCTCTCCCCCCGGACCCGCAATGCCCAGGTCGAGCTCTATCAGTCCGGTGACGTGGATTATCTGGTGGCGACCGATGCGGTCGGCATGGGACTCAATCTCGACGTCGACCATGTGGCGTTCGCGGCGGACAAGAAATTCGACGGGTTCCGCTTTCGACGGCTCCACAACGCGGAACTCGCGCAGATCGCCGGCCGCGCCGGCCGGCACATGCGCGACGGAACCTTCGGCACCACCGGCCGCTGCCCCCCATTCGACGCACCCACCGTGGAGGCCCTGGAGAATCACGTCTTCGATCCGGTGCGCATTCTCCAATGGCGGAACCCGGATCTCGAGTTCTCGACCCTTGCGCGGTTGCGGCAAAGCCTTGCCGAGCATCCCCGGGAAGCTGGTCTGGTACGGGCGCCGATGGGCGAGGACCTGGCGGCTCTCGAACTCCTGGCGCGCGAACACGACATCGTGGATTTCGCCAGCTCGCGGGCCGCTGTCGAACGGCTCTGGCAGGTTTGCCAGGTGCCGGATTACAGGAAAGTTTCGCCCCAGATCCATGCGGACCTAGTCGGCCAGATCTATCGATTTCTGATGAAGGGCGGGGCGGTGCCGCCGGACTGGTTCTCCCGGCATATCAACGCCATGGACCGGACGGATGGAGATATCGACACCCTCTCCAACCGCATTTCCCAGGTCCGCACCTGGTCCTTCGTCGCCAACCGTCCGGACTGGTTGCGTGATCCTGAGCATTGGCAGGGTGTTGCGCGTCAGGTAGAGGACAAGCTATCGGACGCGCTCCATGAACGTCTCGCCCAGCGCTTTGTCGACAAGCGCACGAGCGTTCTCATGCGGCGCTTGAGAGAGAAAACGATGCTCGAAGCGGAAATCACGACCTCCGGCGACGTTACCGTCGAGGGTCAACATATCGGCCATCTGCACGGCTTCCATTTCGTGCCGGATCCCCAAGCGGACACGGCCGAGGCCAAAACCCTGCGCAATGCGGCCGGCAAGGCGCTGGCAGGGGAGATCGGCGCCCGCGCCGACAGGTTCGCCGAGGCGCCCGACACCACGCTCGTGCTGTCGAACGACGGAACCGTGCGCTGGATGGGCGATCCCGTGGCCCGGATGGAGCCCGGCGACCGGCTCTTCGATCCGCGGGTCAGGATCCTGTCCGACGAGCATCTCGATACCGGTGCCCGCGAAAAGGTCGAAACGCGCCTGCGTGCCTGGCTCCGGGCCTATATCGTGCGGCTGCTGGGCCCATTGCTGGAGCTCGAGACCTCGCAGGAACTGACGGGCATTGCCCGCGGAATCGCGTTTCAGGTCGTCGAATCGCTCGGCGTTCTGGAACGCTCCAAGGTGCTCAACGACGTCCGGTCGCTCGACCAGGATGCCCGCGGCGCGCTGCGCAAGGCCGGCATCCGCTTCGGCGCCTATCATCTCTATCTGCCGGCCCTGTTAAAGCCCGCCCCTCGCATTCTGGCGGCGCAGCTCTGGGCGTTACAGAATGGCGGGCTCGACCAGAAGGGCATCGATGAGATCGCCCATCTGGCGCAATCCGGCCGGACTTCGATTCCAGTCGACACCGAAATCGCAGCCGGGCTCTATCGCGCCGCCGGGTTCCGTGTCTGCGGCGGCCGTGCGGTCCGGGTCGATATCCTCGAAAGGCTCGCGGATCTCATCCGCCCGGCCATTTCCTACCGTCCCGGCCTGACCCCGGGCGAACCGCCCGCGGGCACGGCGGATGGTGACGGTTTCGTCGCCACCGTGGCGATGACGTCCCTGGTCGGCTGCGCCGGCGAGGATTTCGCCACCATCCTGAAATCGCTTGGCTACGCGGTCGAGCGCCGGCCGGGGCCTGCCATCACGGTGCCGCTGGTGTCGCCCCCCAAGGCGATCGAGCAGCCGGTGGCAAGCCCATCCGCCGATGAAGCCTCCACCGAGGCGGCGACCCCGGCGGAGGCTTCCCCCGAGGCTGCCGTTGGAGAGGCCGTCGTTGGCGAGGCGGCACCCGCGGAAATCGAGACCATTGTCGAGGCCCCGGTCGTCCCCGAAGTGGCTGCCGTGACGCCGGAGACTGCCGACGCGACCCTGCCAGCCGAGACTCCCCAGGAGCTTTCGGACGGGGAACGTGTCGTGACTGAGCCCGGCCCGGGCGATCTCAATGCAGAGCAGCCCGCAGACGCCGCCGAGCCTGTGCTCATTGAAATCTGGCGTCAGCATCGCCGCCATGAAGGCGGGCAGGCACGGGCGGGCCGCGGCCGTCCCGACAACAGGGGCGATCGACGCCCCCGGCAGGGCGAGACCAAAGCCCCCGCCCGTCCCGGAGATGCGACACCCGGGGAGCGCCCGGCGGGGGATCGTCCTCCTCGCAGGGACCGACGTCCGGACAACCGTCCAGAGCGTCGGGAAGCCCAGGGGGAGGGACCGCGTCCGCAGGGTCGCCCGCCGCGCGGCCTTGGCAGGCCCGACGATCGTCGCAATCCCCGTCCGGAGAAGCGCTTCGAGAACCGTCGCGACAATCCGCCAGAACGGCGCGAAAAGCTGCCCGATCCGGATTCGCCCTTCGCAAAGCTGCTGGCCCTGAAAGCCCAGCTCGAAGACGGAAACAAATAGGCTGCCGGCCTGATGCGCGCGGACAGACAGCGGCTCGACAAGTGGCTGTGGTTCGCTCGTTTCTCGAAGTCGCGGACATCGGCCGCGAAGCTCGCAGCCAGCGGCTACGTCCGCATCAACGGCCAGCGCAGCACGGATCCTGCAAAGCCGCTCGCGCTCGGCGACGTGGTCACGGTTGCGCTTGAACGCGGCACCCTGGTGGTGCGCGTGGTCGACCTCGGCGTGCGTCGGGGCCCTGCAGTGGAAGCAAGGCAGCTGTACGTTGACCTCGACAGCGACGATGCGACGCTTGTCACGGGCTCCGACAGCAGCTAGAGCGGCGACGGCCGCCGCTCGTCGCAGACTGCCCTAACGCCCGCCAGAATCGCCCGCGAAGGACCGCCATGACCTACGTCGTCACGGAAAACTGCATCAAGTGCAAGTACATGGACTGCGTTGAGGTCTGTCCGGTCGATTGTTTCTACGAGGGCGAGAACATGCTCGTCATTCACCCGGACGAATGCATCGATTGCGGCGTCTGCGAGCCGGAATGCCCCGCCGAGGCCATCAAGACCGATTCCGAGCCCGGTCTCGAGCAATGGCTGAAGATTAATGCCGACCTGGCCCGGAGTTGGCCGAACATCACGCAGAAGAAAGACGCCCCGCCGGACGCCAAAGAATTCGACGGCGTGGCAAACAAGTTCGAAAACTATTTCTCGGCCGAACCGGGCGAAGGTGACTGATCGGAAGCTTGAGCCGATTGGGCGCATCTTTACGCTATTGTTGAATTATTTTTGCTTTTTGGGCCAACCTGTGATAGGGTTCGTCAATGCCGTCGCTCGTGCCCGACGTGCGTGAATTCCGCAGACAGACGGTTCCTAGAATGAAACCAAATGCGCGACCGTTGTCCTTAGGCAGTTTCGGCTGCCGGTCTTAAGGTGTGGGCGTTTTCCAGTTACCGGCTCGATCAGGCATATCAGCGGAAGCCGATCATCCGCAATCATCATGATCGTTCTCCCGGACCCCTCCGGTTGAACGAGACCATCCTCGCTCCGGCGAGGAAGTGCAAGGAGGCCTCTCTCGCATGACGACCGCCAAGAAGTCCGCCCAGCGCCTGGGTTTTAAAACCGGCGAAGCAATTGTCTATCCCGCTCACGGCGTCGGCCGTATCACCAATGTCGAAGAGCAGGAGATCGCGGGTTTCAAGCTGGAACTGTTCGTCGTCTCGTTCGACAAGGACAAGATGGTCCTGCGAGTCCCGACTGCGAAGGCCGCCAGCGTGGGAATGCGCAAGCTTGCCGAGCCGGCCCTGATCGAAAAGGCGCTGGACGTTCTGACCGGCCGGGCGCGCGTGAAGCGCACCATGTGGTCCCGCCGCGCGCAGGAATATGAGGCCAAAATCAATTCTGGCGATCTGATCGCCGTCACCGAGGTGGTGCGCGACCTCTATCGTTCGGACGCTCAGCCGGAACAGTCCTACAGCGAGCGCCAGCTCTATGAATCCGCGCTCGACCGCGTCGTTCGCGAGATCTCGGCCGTGAACAAGATCACCGATACAGAATCCCTGAAGCTCATCGAGCAGAGCCTCGCCAAGTCGCCGCGACGCGCGGGCAAGGGCGAAGTCGATGCCGAAGCGGAAGCCGAGGACGTTCAGGAAGAAGCCGCCTGATCGACGCCTCAGAGATCGACATTCAAGAAAGCCCGGCCTGAGCCGGGCTTTTTTTTGGCCCGATGCTTGCCTTCCTGGCTATTCCGCCTATCTCCGCGAACTTCGCTGTTCTGCCTGAACCTTTTTCCGCGTTCGCCGTTGAGAGGAAGCCAAGGGAGGACGCGATGGGAGAAATCTCAGGGGTTCGTCGCAAGTTTGTCCGTGCCGCAATGAATGCTCCATTCCTCGAGCGGGAAGAGGAGCGATTGCTGGCAGTGCGCTGGAAAGACAACGGCGACGAATCGGCTCTTCATCAACTCACGGCCGCCCATATGCGGCTGGTCATCGCGCTCGCTGCCCGTTTCCGCCATTATGGTCTGCCGATGGCGGATCTGGTCCAGGAAGGCCATGTCGGGCTTTTGGAAGCTGCCGCCCGCTTCGATCCCGAACGCGAGGTGCGGTTCTCGACCTACGCCACCTGGTGGATCAGGGCTTCCGTGCAGGACTACATCCTGCGGAACTGGTCAATCGTTCGGGGCGGAACCAGTTCGGCCCAAAAATCCCTTTTCTTCAACTTGCGTCGCCTGCGCGCCAAGCTGACCCGGGGGGGCGAGGAACGCATCGCTTACGAGGTCCATGAGAAGATCGCCCAGGCCATCGGCGTCTCCCGGGCCGATGTGGCGCTTATGGATGCGCGCCTGTCGGCGCCCGATACCTCGCTCAACGCTCCGGTGATGGATGCGGATTCCTCCAACTCGGCCGAACGGGTCGAATTCCTCGTCGATGGCGGTCCCTTGCCCGATGAGAGTGTGGGGAACGTGATCGACACAGAACGCAGGGTCCTGTGGCTGCAGAAGGCGCTCGAAGTGCTGAACGAGCGGGAATTGCGTATCCTGCGTGCCCGGCGGCTCGAAGAGGAACAGGTGACTCTGGAATTCCTTGGCACCCGTCTGGGCATTTCGAAGGAACGGGTGCGCCAGATCGAGAACCGGGCGCTAGAGAAACTCAAACGCGCTTTGCTCGAAAAGAATCCCCAGGCCAGCGGAGCTTTCGTGTGAGGCTTCCGGGACCGCGTCGGGACCTGATCCTCCGCTCTATTCGACGGCGATCTTGTAGCGCTCGCCGACCTTGAGCTGTTGGTTTCGGTCCAGGCCATTAATGAGCAGGAAGCGCTCCAGAGGGTGATCGACAGCCATCCGCGCCGCGAGGCTTTGCGATGTATCGCCCTCCCGGGCCGTCACCATTTCGAGGCGGAGCGGCCGGATGTCCCGCGCTTCCTGTGGCTGAACCTGCCGGACCGTCGCCAGCGTGCGCTGGAAAATCCCGTCGAGGTCGCCCGCGCCTGATCGCACTGCCATGATGAGGCGGAACGTCGTGTTGCCGATGCGGATCGCCGAAAGCCTGAACGACCATTCCTTGCCAACCGACAGAGCGGTGGCGACGGGTAGGTCGTTGATGGTTTCCGTTCGCAGGCTCCCCGGCTCGATCGTGTCGTTCCAGGTTGAGCGCAGAACCTCTTCAAGGCTCTGCCCGTTGGGGGTATCGGCGGCATCGAAGAGCAGCCTGCGCGATCCGTCCGCTGAGGCGCCCAGTACCGCCTGCGACGTATTCTCGAGCGTAAAGCCCTCCGGTGCCTCGAACGCGACCCCGAGGCGCGAATGGATGAAGCGACGGCCTCGCACGACCCCGTCGGCAGGGTCGTCCCCATATGCGAGCCCTTCGATCGCACTCAGGTAGTCCAGGCGCCCGGCCTCGCCCACGCCAGGGGCGCTGGCGCGCCGGGCGGCCTGGAGCGCCAGATTGATTCGCTCGCGGGTGCTGGGGTGGCTCGCCATCATGTCGGCGCTGCCATCCGACCCGCTGGCCGAACGACCGAGCGCCACCAGGAACCGCGGAGCGCCGTAAGGATCGAACCCGGCCCGCGCCAGAACCTTGACGCCGGCCTGATCGGCTTCGAACTCCTGAGACCGGGAGAAGCTCGCCAGCGTCGACCGCGACTGGTTCTGCATCATCGCCGCTTCCTTGGCGTCGTTCAGCACGTCCTCGGTGACGCGCTTGATCAACGTCGAGCGGGCCTGCAGCTCGCTCCGTTGGGACGCATGCCGAAGGGTCACATGGGCAATTTCGTGGGACAGTACGGCGGCGATTTCCGAGGTGTCGTTGCCAAGCGCCAGGAGTCCACGCGTAACGTAAAGCCTGCCGTTCGGAAGCGCGAAGGCGTTGACGGCCGGGGAATTGAGGATGGTAATCTGGAAGGACTCGTCGGGCCTGTCGCCGGCCTCGATCAGCCGCTTGCTGATATCGGACAGGAGGCGCTGCGCCTGAGGGGCGCGCGCCTCACCGCCAAAGGCCGCCACGAGGCGCTCATGGTCGCGATTGCGGCCTTTTTCTGCGCCGACGACTCGCGGGGCGTCGGCGGGAAGCTGCGCCGATCCATCGAACGCCGCGCAGGCCGCCAGCGACGCCGCCGCCAGCAAGGCCGCGAATCTCATCCCGATTTTCAAACCTGTTTGGTCCATACTCGCTTTAGCGTGGCAAAAACTCGATCATCTCCGGTATCTCAACGGTAACGGACGCGCCTTGCCAAGCCTCCAAAATGCCTCGGACCCTGACCGGTCGCCCCCTGAACGCCGCGGCATCCCCGCCGCGATCCGTCATCCGCTTCCATATTCTCTTGGGAATGATGACCGTAAAATCCTCTGCCCATCGCCCTCCGAAGTTCAAATATGTCCATTGCGCACGTTCGCCGACGTTTCGAACCCGCCCTTCGACAATCACGAAGGTGCCGATCCTGTCCTTGAGACGATCCGCCTGATGGGTGCCGATAGGCTTATAGCCAGCATCTGCCCAGACACCAAGGCTTCGCTGGCGGGCTCCCGCCTCGCTGGCGAGAAAGTCATCGGCGACCGATCGACCCTCTGCGGATCGACGATGGCAAGTCCGGATTCGACGAGTCCGCGTCCGAGATCGACCGACCCAGTGGGGCCCTCGCGCTGCACACGGACAAGACGCCGGCCCCACCGATCTCGCCGATCCGATCCCAGGACTGACACCTGCTCCCCGACGAACGAGGCCAACCATGCCACTGCCTGCTGGCGAAATGGGCCGTCGTCGGGAAAGCGGATCCCCGCGAGCCTGGCGGCGCCCCCCTCCGCAAGGGCAATCTCGCCATCGGTTGCGATGCTCGACATCCTGTCGGTGACCGATTGATAGTCGCACGGCGATGGAGATCTCGCGGGCGTGGCGCCCGGTCGGGACGTGTCCGCCCGGAGGGGAAAGGGGAGGCACAGAAGGAGCCAACCTGCGGCTGCCGCTCGTACCCATCTCCCCGCCGCGATCAAATGCAACCTCACCCTTGCCGCAACCTCGTTTCCAACCTCGCAACAGGGACCCTAGCACCGGTTTACGAGATCGCGAATTATGCTAATCATCCCGGCGTGCGGTCCCGTAGCTCAGCTGGACAGAGCGGCGGTTTCCTAAACCGTAGGTCGGAAGTTCGAGTCTTCCCGGGATCGCCAGTGTTTTTGAGGGGTGGAGAGGGCGGTTCGGAGCCCCGGGTTGCTTGCGTTTTGCAAGGTCCGAAAACGAGCCGAAAGGCAGGAGGGCCAGTGACCGCCGCGGTCACGTCCGATGCGACATGATGGGTAGGCTTGCAGATGTGTGCCGCCCGACGCCGGTCGTTCCCAGCTCTAACCTCGATCAACCGGTGGCCGATACGCGATCGAAGAAGCCCTTTGTAAAGCTGCGACCGTTTCCTCGCCAGCACTCTAAGCTTTGCAAGGCCCGCGTCTCCTGGAACTCGTCGGGAGACGCGGGAATGGTGGACAAATCAGCGAAGGCTGGAAGGAGTCACGTCGAAGCCGAACCATTTGATGGACAAAGCTTTGAGCGAGCCGTCCGTCGCCGATGCTTTGATGGCGGCATCGAACTTTGCCTTGAGGTCGGTATTAGTTTTGCGGAAGCCGAATCCCACGCCACCGCCGAATACGCCGCCGTCGAGCACTGGACCGATGAGGACGATCTTCTCGAAACCGGACGCCTTGGCTGAATTGTGAAGGAAGCTCCTTCCGTTGATCTGAGCATCGACGCGTCCTGCAAGCAAATCGAGGTTGATCTCCTCGCTCTTCTGGTACTCGCGGATCTCGGCGACGTCCTTCAGATAGCTTTTTGCGAATTCCGCCGAGACGGAAGCGGTTTGGACACCAATAACCTTGCCTTTGAGGAGTTTGCGCAYCTCCTCGATCGCGGCTGGGGCAGTGGCGCTTGTCAGGGTTAGTGAACCATTTCTTCCGGGCATTGCCTCGAGAGGGCTTCCCTTTACCGTGGCGAAGACATTGCCGGTGCCGCCGTACGGAATGGAAAAGTCGATAATCTCCTCACGTTTTTTCGTGATCGACATGCTGGCCATGATCACATCGAACTTTCCAGCATTCAGGGCAGGGAGCATCCCACTGAAATCTTGCACTTCCACCGTGCACTTCAGGTTCATCTTTTCACAAAGGACCTTGGCATACTCGACCTCGAAGCCTTCCACCGAACCGTCTGGCTTCGAAATGCTGTAAGGCGGGGATTCACCGTCTGTTGCAATTCGAACAGTTGCCGGGATCTCGGCCCATGCCGGGCCTCCACTCCAGATGCCGATGGCGAGACTGAGTGTTAGAAAAAGCTCTCGTTTCATAACATGACCTTTCGGATTGCTGCGTTTTCGAAATGCGGGATCGACTTGGACGATGTCCGGCTCTGGCGACCGGTATGGGACAGATGACGGCTCAAGCGGGATGGCGGGTCTTTGAATTCTCGGCCGCGCCGCGAAAAGATAGCGAAGCGGCCACTACGAGGGCCGCTCCAGCGCACCTTGCGGCGCAATGGGAAGCGTAAGTTCGACGTCATCGCCAATCGGGTTCTTAAACTCATTCCGGGCGCGAAATCGTGCGTGTTCGTCGCGGGCATTTTCCATCTTTTCGGGATCTGTCAGAAGGGATGCGGCCACCTCCGCCATAGCTTTTGCCGCGAGGATCATTCCTTTATGGGCGGCTGGCGCCTGTCCCTGTGCCACCATTTGCCAGGAATGAGCCGGTGTTCCGACAGCGCAAGTCGCAACGCGGCATTGGACGGTCGGCGCGATCCAGCTCACGGTCCCGACATCGGTGGAGCCGATAGCATGTGGCGATCCCGATCCAAGGGGATAGATCTCCTCGGTCAATGCTTCGAGCGATTCTGGGTCGAGATTGAAGTTCTTGCGCGCAGCGCGAATGTCTGCCGGGTCAAGCGTCCCTTGGATCGAACGCGCATAGGCATGGTCCGATTCGTCGAACCCTGGGCCGCCGAGTTGCCGCAGTGTTTGGTCCATCATCTGTTCGAGCACGGAATTGCCCACGAGATTCGCTTCTCCCGCGACCTGGCGCCACGACATCGTCGTGCCCGTCATCAGAGCGGCGCCGCGCGCGATATCGATCACGCGCGCGAACAGGGACCACATCTCGTCAAGGGACAGGGCGCGGACGAGGTGGCGCACGCGTGCCTGTGCCTGCACGACATTGGGCGCCATGCCGCCCGTCTCGGTGACCGCGTAATGGATCCGCGCGCCGGGAGGCATATGCTCGCGCAGATAGTTCACGCCGACACTCATCAGCTCGACCGCGTCAAGGCCGCTGCGGCCGAGATGAGGAGCGGCCGACGCGTGAGCGGCTTTGCCGTCGAAGGTAAATTCAGCCTCGACACAGGCAAGCGACAGGGGCGTGGTCACGCCGGTGAACGGTCCCGGATGCCAGCAAAGGGCGAGATCGACATCGTCGAATACCCCGCCTCTTACCATGAAACTCTTGGATGACCCGCCTTCTTCCGCGGGGCAGCCGATATATCGCACACGGCCCGGGAGTCGGTTCTGTCGCAGCCAATCCTTCAGCGATGCAGCCGCGAGGAGAGAGGCCGCGCCGAGCAGGTTGTGGCCGCAGCCATGGCCGTTGCCGCCTTCGACGACCGGCTGCGGAGCGCTCACACCGGCGATCTGGCTCAAGCAGGGCAAGGCGTCGTACTCGCCGAGAAATGCGATCAAAGGGCCGGCTTCACCGGCCTCGCCGCTTACGGCGGTCGGCATTCCGGCAACCGATCTCCGAAGACTGAAACCTTCGGAGACGAGCATGCGCGCGTGCTCGGAAGAGGAAGCGAATTCCTCGAAATTTAGCTCCGGCATGGCCCAGATGCGATCGCTGAGATCGCAGTAGGCATTGCTTTTCCTGTCGACGTAAGCCGACACAGACTCATTCTCCATTGCCTACTCCGGTAATGTTCCCCCGGGGCGTTGGCCCGACGCCCTCGCCGATATGATAACAGAGGTTGCCGACGCGCGGCCGCGAAATCGATCAAACGCGTGGCGAAATTCATCGTCTGCTATGCAATCGGCGCAGGATTTATGCGGTGCGCTTCCGTCGCCCTATTTCTCTTCGGCGACGGCGATCGGGAGTACGAAGCTCGACTTGACCCGATCCATTACCACCATGGTCTTAAACCCTTTGATGTCGGGATTTTCGTAGAAGAAGCGCCGGGTGAATTCTTCGTAATCCTGCATGTCTCTGGCCGTCACGAGGAGCGCGAAATCGGCTTCACCAGTGACATAGAGCCCGATCATGATTTCGGCTGTCGAACGGATGGCGCGCTTGAAGCGGTCGATTATGTCGGCGCGCTCTCTTTCAAGAGAGACGAGCACGAGCATGGATATGGGCCGCCCCACCGCTTTAGGAGAAACGATCGAGACATCCCCCTCGATCACGCCTTCGGCCCGGAGCCGTTTGAGCCTCCTTTGGCAGGCCGTAGACGACAATCCGACGAGCTGTCCGAGTTGATCGGTCGTCATCCGGTTGTTTCGCTGGACGGCGGAGAGGAGAAGCACGTCAATGTTGTCGAGGGCAACCATGCAGAACTCCTGCTTCAAAGGGCCATTCCGCGCCGTAATTACTCTTGCATGGCGGCGACTTCGACGCCATCGCCCTGGGATAGAAGCTAGGGTGGCGGGAGGCAACGCTTCAACCGCAGGCTCCGACATGTTCGAAATCGACAACCAAATCAATGCGTGGGATCGCGATCACTTCTTTCATCCGTCGACACATATGGGCAACCACGCGCGGGGCGAAAGCAAATCCCGGGTGATCTGTGGAGGGGAGGGTGTCTATATCGTCGACACCGAAGGGAGGCGCAGTCTGGACGCCTTCGCGGGCTTGTATTGTGTCAACGTAGGGTATGGTCGCCGGGAAATCGCCGATGCCATTGCCGAGCAGGCGAAAAAGCTTGCCTATTATCATGCCTATGCGGGGCATGGCACCGAAGCGTCCATCACCCTGGCGCGGATGATCGTGGAACGGGCGCCCAAGGGAATGAGCCGCGTCTATTTCGGCCTTTCCGGATCCGACGCCAACGAGACCAACATCAAGTTAATCTGGTACTACAACAACATCCTCGGGCGACCCGACAAGAAGAAGATCATCTCCCGCTGGCGCGGCTATCATGGCTCGGGTGTCATGACGGGCAGTCTTACTGGCCTCGCGCTGTTCCACAACGCCTTCGACCTGCCGCGTCCCCCGGTATTGCACACAGAAGCTCCATACTATTTTCGCCGGGCGGATCGGTCGCAGAGCGAGGAGCAATTCTCGCAGTACTGCGCCGACCGACTGGAGGAGTTGGTTCTGGCTGAGGGTCCGGACACCATTGCCGCATTCATCGGCGAACCACTGCTGGGCACCGGCGGGATCGTTCCGCCACCGGCGGGATACTGGGAGAAAATCCAAGCGGTGCTCACCAAGCACGACATCCTTCTCGTCGCGGATGAAGTTATAACCGGATTTGGCCGCCTGGGGACAATGTTCGGCTCCGATTACTATGGAATGTCGCCCGATCTGATCACGATCGCGAAGGGGCTAACCTCGGCATATGCGCCGCTTTCCGGGACCGTCGTTTCCGAAAGGATCTGGCAGGTGCTCGTCCAAGGTTCGGACAGGCTGGGGGCCATCGGCCATGGGTGGACGTATTCCGCCCATCCCATCTGCGCTGCTGCCGGAGTTGCCAACCTAAACTTGATTGACGAAATGAACCTCGTGGAGAATGCGGCGAGCGTCGGATCGTATTTTCGCGAACGGCTGATCGAGGCGGCGTCAGATCATCCGAATGTGGGGGAAGTCCGCGGCGCAGGATTGATGGCCGCGGTCGAATTCGTCGACGATAAGAACGACCGACGATTTTTCGACCCGTCGCGGGCGATTGGCATCCAGGTCGCTACGGCATTGGCGGAGCGCGGTGTGATTGCCCGTGCCATGCCGCAAGGCGATATCCTTGGATTTGCCCCGCCTCTTTGTTTGACGCGGGAGGAGGCCGACATCATCGTGGATGCAACTTGCGGCGCCATAGAAGCGGTCATGCCACGAATGCGGTGATCCGCGCCTATGGCCTTTATGCCCGGATCGGTCACGGTCCTCGTTTGCTTTGAGGCGGCCCACGGCGAGACATCGCCGCGACACCGTGAATGCATGGAGACACTCAAACCTGTTGTGAAGGATATGGAGCGGTAGGAGGCTTTTCGGCAAATGAGCGAAAGCCTCAACATGGCGGCAGCTAACTCGAACACTAGCAAATCATCTCCCGGGGACTATGAGGACGCGCGACGCGCGCCTCCATCAACATGCACGACCTGTCCGCTGATGTAGCGTGCCTTGGGTGATGCGAGAAAAGCCACGAGCACCGCGAGGTCCTCCGGCTCTCCGATATAGCCAGCGGGGCAGTTCTGCTCGACCCATTCGCGCTGGGCCATGTCCGTCGGCAGCAGGCGCTGGTCCACCTGCTCCGAGTGAATGCGCCCCGGAGGAATGCAGTTCACCGTAATGCCGTGCATTCCCACCATTCGGGATAGGGCCTTGGCCCAAATATGAACGGCGCCGTTGGGAGGAATTCCGGCATTGAGAGCGGAGGGCTCTTCGCTTCCCGTAATGTTGATGATCCGCCCGAAAAGCTGCGCCTGCATCTGTGGGATGAAGGCATGGGCGAGGTTGCGGCCGGCAACGAAATTGAGCTCCATGGCCTCGCTCCATTCCGCCGTCGTTCCGAGCCCCGTCAGCGGACGGGATCCGCCGGCGTTGTTCACCAGGATATCGAGACGACCAAAATGCGAGATGACGTGGTCCCGCACCGCTTCGGCGGTGCCCCCATGTGTCACGTCGCAGGTGAGAACAAGGGGCCGGTCGCGGCCGCGCGCGACGATTTCGTCAGCCAGTTCCTCAAGCAATCGGGTCCGCCGCGCAAGAATGGCGAGACGACATCCTTCATCGGAAAGGATCGACGCGATCGTGCGTCCAACCCCAATGCTGGCGCCTGTCACAAGGGCGACTTTTCGATCGAGTTCGAGGTCCATGGTTTTCCGATCTGCAATCTCAGATTTCGGGCAGGACTTTTCCGGGATTCATGATCCCCAGAGGGTCCAACGCTCGTTTGATGCCCGCCATGGCGGCCACCAGGGGCGCGCCGAATTCCGCCACCATGTAGCGCCGTCGACCCTGGCCAATGCCATGTTCGCCGGTGCAGGTGCCGCCGACGCGATGGGCCCGCGCCGCGAGGCGGTCGAGAAACAACTCCATGCGCTCAACCTCGGCGGGCTCGCGCGGGTCGATCAAGGGAACTGCGTGGAAATTGCCGTCTCCCACATGGCCGAGGATCGTTCCAGGAATGCCAGACTGGTCCATGTCGGCGCGGGTTTCGGCAACGCACTCGGCCAACCGCGAGAGCGGCACACAGATGTCGGTCGACACACCGAACGAATTCGGACGCGTCGCCACAGCCGCCCAGAAGGCTTCATGCCGGGCTTTCCACAGGCGATTGCGCTCTTCGGCGCTGGCCGCCCACGCAAAGGAATGACCACCATTCTCACCTGCGAGCGCAAGGAACAGTCGCATTTGCTCCTCGACACTCGCGGTCGTGCCATGGAACTCAAAAAACAGGTGGGGTGCCAAAGGCAAGGCGAGTTTCGAATAAGTGTTGCTCGCCGCTACCTGAGAAGCGTCGAGCAATTCCACCCGAGCAATCGGGATGCCCGACTGCAATGTTTCGATGACGGTCGCACAGGCACTTTCGACGTTTGGGAAAGCGCAATAGCCGCCGGTGACGGATTCCGGGATCCCGTGCAGCTTCACGGTGACTTCCGTGATGACTCCGAGCGTTCCTTCAGCACCCACGAAGAGGTGGGTCATGTCGTACCCGGCCGACGACTTGCGAGCGCGTTTGGCGGTGACGGAAACCGATCCGTCCGGAAGAACCACTTTAAGCGAAATGACGTTTTCACGCATCGTGCCGTATCGAACCGCGTTCGTTCCCGACGCGCGGGTGGAGGCCATTCCTGCCAGAGAGGCGTCCGCACCCGGATCGATCGGAAAGAAGAGACCGAGATCGCGCAAATGTGCGTTCAGCTTTTCCCGGGTCACGCCAGCCTCGACGGTGGCGTCGAAGTCTTCGGCGTTGATCTCCAGGACGGCGTCCATGTCCCGCAATGAGAGGCACAGTCCGCCCATCGGTGCGTTGACCTGGCCCTCCACTGATGTGCCTGTGCCAAATGGGATGAGGGGCACCCGATGGGCGGCGCAAATGCGAACGATCTCGACAACTTCGTCTGTCGTCTTTGCAGCGAATACAGCCTCCGGCGGTTCGGCTGAGAGCCAGGTGACGGAATTCGCATGTTGCTCCCGCACGATCAGAGCCCGCGACAAGCGATCACCAAATCGCTGAGCGATCAGCGCGAACGCCGCTTCCCGTTCGTCCGAGGATGCGAAACTCATCGGACGGCGCTCATGTGCGGAAAAGGAATGCCGTGCTTCTCGCCAAGGGTTTGCAGATCGGAGACGAGGGCATCGCTCAGAACGATGCCGTTTTCGACCCGCTCACGCTCGATGGCGGCGGAACCTTCACCCGGATACCGGGCATCCGGTCCAGATTTCCTATAGATCGCGATCGACTCTTCCAGATACGCGTCGAACGCGTCTCTGGATCCAAGCGCATCGGGATCGAGCACCAGGACGAATGCGCCGAAAGCCGGCGGCAAGGCCGGTCCCGATGGCGTGGAGGATTTGACGGGACGCGTCCCCGTGAGAGCGCCAGCCAGAACCTCGACCATGAAGGCAAGGCCGATACCCTTGTGCTCGCTCGCCGGCATGAGGAAGCCGCGCAGAGCTGCTGCGGCGTCGGTGGTCGGCTGGCCGTCGGGACCGATGGCCCATCCTTCGGGAATGGGTTTCCCCGACCGGGCAGCCTCGATAATTTTTCCCTGCGCAACTGCGCTCGTTGCGAGATCGACCACGAGCGGCACTTCGCCCTCTCCCGCAGGCGCAACGAAGGCCAGAGGATTGTTGCCGATCGCTGCTTGATGGGAGCCGGGAAGCGCCATGGCGGGCGGGCCATTTTGGGCGATAAACGCGATGAGCCCCTGCTCGGCCGCTGGAAGGAGAAGGACACCCAAGGCGCCGAGATGGCCGACGTTGCGGATGGCTCCGACAGCCGCACCGTGTGTCTTTGCGACCTTGCACAGGGCATCGAGCGCGCGGGGCCCGGCGATTTGCCCGAGAGCTCCGTTACCGTCGATTTTCAGCAACGGGCCGTGGTCTGAAATCTGGATTTGTCCACGCGGATTCATATGGCCGGCCAGGAGCATTGCCATATAGGGGCCAAGTCGTGCCACGCCATGCGTACCGATCCCACGAAGGTCGCTCTGGATGAGGTTCTTGGCAGCAAGCTCTGAATCAGCCGAACTGACGCCGGCCTTCTGCAGGATCAAGCTCGTCCAGGTGGTCAATTCAGACGCTTTGATCGATGACACGCGACCCCCGAGATTTCCGTGGTTTGGCGGATTTAACTTAAAGAACGGTTGTCAACTGTCAACAGATTGCTTAGCCTTCCCGCCGGGCGCTCAGTCGCGCTGCCAACGGTAGGGAGCCTTTTTGTGCCATCTCCGCTTCTTTTCTCGCCCTATTCGATCGGCGCATTGACCGTTCCCAACCGGATCGTGGTCTCGCCGATGGGGATGCATTCGGCGATCGAGGGTGTGGCCGGGGATTTTCACCTGATGCATCTGGGGCAATTCGCCGTGGCAGGGGTCGGGCTCTTGATCACCGAGGCCGTCGCGGTCGAACCGATCGGCCGGGTCAGCCGCGGTTGCCTAGGGATCTGGTCAGACGAGCAGGCTACGGCCTTCAGGCGCGTGTTGGAATTCTGCCGTACCCATGGAAACGCGAAGCTCGGCATTCAGCTTGGTCATTCAGGACGAAAGGGTTCGGTTGGCACGTCATGGGAAGGCCAGAGGCCGGTGGCCCCCGCTGCCGGCGGTTGGAATTTGGTTGGTCCATCGGCCGAGGCCTATCCCGGTCGCGCGATCCCCATCGAAGCCGACCGCCAGACAATTGCGGATCTTCGCCAGACTTTCGCCAATGCGGCCCGTCGATCGCGCGATGCCGGATTCGACCTCATCGAAATCCACGCCGCCCATGGCTACCTTCTCCATAATTTTCTCTCGCCGATCGTCAACAAGCGGACGGATGCGTATGGCGGATCGCTGGAAAACCGGATGCGCTTTCCTCTGGAGATATTCAGCGCCGTGCGCGACGCCTTCCCGGCTGACAAAATTGTCGGAGTGCGGGTCTCCGCCACGGATTGGGTCGAAGGCGGCTGGAGCGTGGAGGATACTTTGACGTTCTGCGCAGCGTTGAAGCAGCGCGGATGCGATTACATTTGTGCCTCGAGTGGCGGGACCGCGCCCGAGCAGGCCATCCCTGTGGGTCCCCTTTATCAGGTTCCTTTCGCCAGCCTGATCAAAAGAGAAATCGACATCCCCACCATGGCCGTGGGTTTGATCAACAAAGCGGCGGAAGCCGAAGACGTCCTCGTCCGCGGAGACGCCGATTTGATCGCGCTCGCACGGGCCCTCCTGTTCAATCCCCATTGGGCCTGGCAGGCCGCCACCGAACTCGGCGCGGAAACCTACTTTCCACCGCAATACGATCGCGCGCATCCGTCCATGAGAAACAGTGCGGCGTTCAACGTGATGCGTAAACGATAGCGAACTTCATTCGGGTACGTTCTATCAACCACGAGAGTGTCTATGCCCTATCATGCAAGCTGGGACGATTTGCCAGAGGTTGAGGTGCTGCCGGGCAATTACCGAAAGTCCGTCGCAGGGCTTAAGACGAGCTTGAACCGCATCCGCATGGTGCATCCTTCGGGCACGCCGCTTCACCACCACGATGATGAAGAGCAGCTTGTCATGATGCTCGACGGCGCCATGAAGGTTACGATCGGCGATGAGGTGATCACGTTGGGAGCCGGACAGGTGTGCGCCATCCCGGCGGGAACGCGACATCGGTTTGAAAGCATATCCGGCGAGTGTCTCTTTCTCGAGACCTTTGCGCCACCGCGATTCCAGAATCTCATTGGCTTTCTTGGCAAAGTCTTCTGACACCCAAAGCTTGCTCAGGAGGGCAGCAACGACCATGATCACGATCGATTCAAACATTCTGGTCGAAACCGAATATCTCGGTTCCAACAACTCCATCGTTTGCACCCGCGAGGGCAACGTTTTGATCGATTCACCGCATCGCCCGACGGATGCCATGCAGTGGCGCCGGATTGCCGAAAGCTGCGGCGAGACGATCTTCCTCATCAACACCGACCATCATCCGGATCACACGATCGGAAACTTCTTCCTGCCGGGACGCGTCGTATCACACGAGGTCACCCGAGAACGCCTGTTGACGGCGGCGCCGACCAGGGAATATCTCGATGGCCTTTTTGACGTGATTGATCCGGCGGGTAAAGTCTATCTCAAGGATTACGCTGTCCGCGTCCCCACAGTAACATACACCAACAAGATGTCGCTTCACGTTGGCGGACTCGATTTTGAGCTTACGCACCTCCCTGGCCACACTTTGAACTCGACGCTGGTTTACATCCCACAACAACAGGTCGCATTCACAGGCGACCTCGTCTGTGAGGCCGGGCTTCCCGCGTTTATTGAAGCCGATACCTTCGCCTGGATCGAAGCCGTCAAGGTGATCGAATCATTGGACATCCGCTACATCGTGCCCGGGCATGGGCAGGTCTGCGGATTGGAGACTGCCCGCAGCTTCCGTGGCCAGATCGAGGATTTGGTCGGCGAAGTCGAAACCAGGCTCGATAAGGGCCAATCGCGCGATGCAATCGCCGCAGAGGTTTCCTATGAGGACCGCATACATATCGCCACCGGGGAAAGCCCCGGATATCCACAACATCTGATTGATTTATTCATGACGCGCAGTATCGAGACCATCTACGATCAGATCCTCCAAAAGCGTTCCGCCCCGGCGGCATGACAGGAGGGAAGGAGCACGCACGATGTCGGCCCTGAAACCTATCGCGATCAGTTCGCTGGCGGACGAAGCCCTCGCAAAGATCGTCCAGGCCATTACGGCGGGCGAATTCAAGCCTGGCGAGAAGCTTTCAGAAGCCCATTTGGCTCGTCAGCTCGGCATTAGCCGTGGCCCTCTTCGTGAGGCCTTGGGCCGCCTCGAGGGGCGGCTTGTCGAGAGGACGCCAAGGATCGGCGTCAGCGTGATTGAGCTTAGCCATGACGACCTCAAACAATTGCTCGCGGTGCGCGAGGCGCTGGAAGGCATGGCATGCCGTCTGGCGGCCGAGAACATGACCACCGACGAGCTAGACCACCTATCCGAACTTCTTGTCCAACACGGACGCGATCCCAAGGTCCTCAACTCCCACGGCTATTTCCAACGCAGCGCGGACGAGGATTTTCACTTGCAGATCCTCCGCTGCGCCCGGAACGGCAGACTCGAAGACCTGCTGATGGAAGGGCTGTACTATCAGTTGCGCCTTTATCGCTATCAGAGCAGCGAGAGGCCGGGGCGTGCGCAGCAAGCGTACAACGAACACGTCGCCATCGTAGATGCCCTCAAATCCCGCGATCCGGATAAAGCCGAAATGGAAATGCGGCGCCACGTGCGAAACGCCTACGGCAACCTTGCCTCCGGATTCCGTTCCAAACCCACGGAAGCCGCTTCCTCGGTCGCAGCACCGAAATCGCCGCCCGGGTTGACAGCACGGCTGCCCCGTAAGCGGCTCGCCAAGGTCAGCTGAGAAAACTGCGTGTCATTTGAGCGCCGAATGGCGTCGGGTTGTTCTGTCATCTGTTGACAGTTTTCTATAGCCCTGTCAGCTTGTCCTAAGGGGATCGTAGATCTCGACTGTCCAAGACGAAAAGTTGAGGGTCGAATGCAGCGCCAAGCGAACGTACGTGCCGGTTTCAATGGGAATGGCCCCGAAAAGCTCAAGCACATCATGAGCCGACGCGATGCTGTCATTGTGCCCGGTGTCGCAAACGCCCTTTTTGCCCGCGTCGTCGAAGACCTCGGATATGAGGCCCTTTACGTCACCGGCGCCGGTATTGCGAACATGCATCTCGGCGCACCTGACATCGGGCTGGTCACGCTCACCGAGGTGGCATCGATCGTGTCGGTGATATCCGATGCCGTCAGCCTTCCCATCATCGTGGATGCCGATACTGGATTCGGGAACCCGGTCAACATGGTCCGGACGATCCGCATTCTTGAAAGAGCCGGCGCCGCAGGAATTCAAATCGAAGACCAGGTCTTTCCCAAAAAGTGCGGCCACTTCACGGGCAAGGATGTGATCAGCACCGAGGAAATGGTTCAGAAGATCAAAGCGGCAGTTGATTCTCGCCATGATCAGCAACTCCAGATCATTGCACGGACAGATGCACGCGCGGTCCAGGGTCTCGACGCAGCCATCGACCGGGCTCAGGCTTTCGTGGAGGCCGGGGCCGATGTGATCTTCGTCGAAGCCCCCCTCAACGAGGCGGAGATGGCTCGCATCGGTCGCGAGATCAAAGCGCCCCACATCGCCAATATCGTGTTTGGAGGACTGACGCCGGAAATTCCACGCGAGCGACTGAAGGATATGGGATTCAGCGTGGCCCTCTATGCCAACGCGGCATTGCAGGCGGCTCTCAAGTCCGTTCGGGAGGTGCTCGACGTTCTCCAGAAGGAGGGCTCCCTCGTTTCGGTTCGCGATCGGCTGGCCTCGTTCGAGGAACGCCAGCGCTCCGTCGACAAAGACCGTTATGATGCCTTGGAGAAGCGGTACGCCGTCGGCGCATAAACATCACCTCAATCGGAGACTCACATGAAGCCGTGGGACGGGATCATCAGTGAAGACGAGCAGCGCGCTTATCGGGCCGCCGGCTTCGGCCGGAAAACGGGCCTGGGGACGAAACCGGCCTTGCTGATCATCGACGTGCAATACCGTACGATCGGGACGCGCCCGGCCCCCTTCTGGGAATCGATCAAGGAATTCCCCACCTCGTGCGGCCAAGTCGGCTGGGATGCGGTCGACAAGATCGGGACAATTCTCGCGACATTTCGCGAACGCGGGTGGCCCGTCTTGTATCCACACGTGGCGCCCAAAGAGAGTTTCGATTCAGGCCGCCTCTCGGACAAAGTTCCAGCGATCATGTCCGTTCCGGCGAAGGGCTACGAATTTGTTGCGGAAGTGGCGCCCCGACCATCCGACATTCTGCTTCCCAAAAAGCATCCCAGCGCATTCTTCGGAACACCACTCGTTAGCTACCTCATCAATCTTGGGGTCGATAGCCTGATCGTCACCGGATGCACCACATCCGGCTGCGTCCGCGGATCCGTCGTCGATGCATTTGCGTATAATTTTCGCGTCGCGGTGCCGAGCGATGCTGTCTATGACCGGAGTGCGGTTTCGCACGCGGTCAACCTCTTCGACATGTCGGAAAAATATGCCGACGTGATGACGACTGCGGAGTGCGTAGAGACGCTCGCCGCCATTAACTAAAAAAATGTACCAGAGCCGTTCACCAGAGAGGACCAACCATGACGAGGACTTCGCGTAGAACACGCCGATCCATTCTCCTTTCCAGCGCCGTGGCACTTGCCGCCGCGTGGCTTCCCTTCAACGGAGCATCCGCGCAGGATGCCACCTATAAACTTGGCCTTGCCCTGCCCCTTACCGGCGCACAGGCTCTTTACGGACAAGACCAGATCACAGCTGCCGAATGGGCCGTCGCCGACATCAACAAGGCCGGCGGAATCAACGGCAAAAAGCTCGAGATGATCATCCTCGATACCCAGGCTGATCCGCAAGTCGGCATCAACGCCGTTAATCGGCTCGTGCGGGTCGAGAAGACGCCGGTTTTCGTCACCGGGTTCAGCGGCGTCGTCAAAGCAGTCGCGCCGATCGCAAACGACAACAAGGTGGTTGAACTGGCAGTAGGCGCCAACTCTCCCAGCACGGCGCAGCTGGGCGATTATGTGTATACGACCTACCCGCTGGCCGATATCGACGTAACGGCCCTTGCGAAATACATTGTGAAAGATCTCAAGAAGAAGCGCGCAGCGGTTCTCTACATCAACGACGAGACGGGCTCCGTCGCTGCCGGCGTGTATCGCAAGGCGCTCACGGAAGCTGGCGGCGAGGTCGTGGCGTTCGAAGCCTATGATCCCAAGGCCACCGACTTTACCGGGCAGATCCTGAAGGTTCGGTCAGCCAATCCGGAAATCATTCACATCCACGGCCTCGTTGCCGATACGCCCCAGGTCATCGCGCAGATGCGGCAGCTCGGCCTCTCGCAGGTCATCACTTCTTACGCTGCAATCTACAATCCGCGTCTCATCCAACTTCTCGGCAAGGGCGCGGAAGGCATCATTGTCACCTCTCTGGCTCCCGGACCCGCGGACAATCCGAAGGTCAAGGAATACGTCGAGCGTTGGCAGAAGGACAAGGGCCGGGAGCCCAATGGCCTTCCCTACACGCAGTATCTCTACGATGCCCCTTTCCTGGTCGCGGAAGTCTACAAGTCCCTCGACAAGAAGGGCGTCCCGGTTACCGGAGAATCCTTCCGGACGGAAATGCTGGCCATGAAGATTTTTGACCTTCCTGTGACCGGCAAGACCGAGATCCTGCCCAACCACACGGTCGTCAAGCCTGTCTATCTGATGGAAGTGAAGGACGGAGCCTGGGTTCGTAAAGCCATCCTCGATTAATCACTGGGTTGGCCCGCCCCGCAAGCAAGCGGGGCGGGTGCTGGCCGAGTCCTCCAATCAAGGATAGGGAAATGCTGGATCCGATTATTATCGGGCAAATCGGTTGGACGTCGTTAGCGACCACCAGCTACTACGTCCTGTTCGCCGTCGCCTTTGCGCTCGTACTCAAAGTCAATCGCGTGTTCAATTTCGCCCAGGCCGCGACAATGAACGTCGCGTTCTATGCGGGCTTCACCGCAATCAACCTGCTGTCTCTGCCGCTTTATGTCGGAATCGCAGCCTCGCTGGTGGCCGCACTTCTGTTTTCGTGGCTCATCGAAACCTATGGCTTTGCGGTTCTGCGCAAGAAAAATGCCTCGATGCTGTTCGTCTTCATCTTCACCTTTATCGTGTCCGAATTCGTCGGTTACGTCATGATGTTCGTGTTTGGAACGTGGCCCCTGACGTTGTTCTCCACGTTGATGTGGCCCGTCTCCATCATCGGCAACATCGCTGTGAGCGATTGGGACGTTCCGGCCATCTTGGCCGCGACGGCAAGCTGTGTCGCGCTGTTCGCCTTTCTGCGATTCACGCGCTGGGGTCAATTCGTCATTGCGGTCTCAGATAATCCGGACTTGGCCGAGCTTTACGGGATCGACAAGCGAAAGGTCTTCCTGCTGGCCGTCATGATTGCCGGTGCGCTCTGCGCGGTCGGGATGCTTCTCTACGGGGCCCGCTCTCAAATCCAGCCCAAGACGTCCCTCGAACTGATGCTGTTCGCGACTGTCGCGACGATCGTGGGCGGGATCGGGAATATCTGGGGCGCAGCCATTGCCGCAATCGTGCTGGGCTTCGTCCAGAATGCCAGCGTGCTGTTCATTCCGTCCCAGCTTCAGGGTTTGCTCCTCTACGTCTTCCTGTTCGTCGCCATCATCTTCTTTCCCCGCGGCATCAAGTTGCCGGAAAGAAAACGGATCTTCTCTTCGAAGACGCGAGAGATCGATCCGTCATCGTCCGGCGACGCGCCCCTCGAAAAAGCAGCAGAGTGAGGGAGATCGAACATGGAGTTCATCCAAGTCGTCGTCATCATGGTCGGGATCTATGTGATCCTCGCCACCAGCTTTAACTTCGTCATCGGCTATGCGGGCCTGATCTCGGTCGCTCATCCGGCGTTCTTTGCGCTCGGAGCCTACACGTCAGGAATCCTCGCCCGCGATCTGGGCTGGCCGGTCCTCATGACCATGCCCCTCGGGGGGGCCGTAGCCTTTCTGTCGTCGCTCATCATTTCCCTACCGTCACTCCGGGTTTCGGGTGACTATCTGATGATCGCGAGCATCGGCTTCCAACTCGGCCTTATCGAGGTCATCAAACACGTGTCCTTCACCGGCGGACCTGGCGGCCTGACCGCCATTCCGTCGTTCCTGGTGCGTGATTATGGCGTCACCGGCTACGTGGTCTTCACGGTCGTCATCGCAGCGGCGGTCGTGCTCCTCATCGGGCGCATCGTTCGCAGCGACTACGGTCGAGCGATCGCCGCCATGCGCGACGACGAAGTCGCCTTTGCGACGCTTGGCCGAAATGCCATGTGGATCAAGATCTGGGTGATCGCGGTGGCGTCGGGCCTCGCTGGCCTCGCCGGCGCAATCTACGCTCACTACTTCCGGTTTGTCGCACCCGAACAGTTCGAAGTTCTGCAATCCGCCGCCATGCTGACAATGGTTGTCGTCGGTGGCATGCGTACGCTTTGGGGGCCCGTGATCGGAGCCATCCTTCTTCAGACGCTCCCGCAAGCCATCACCTTCCTCAACCTGCCGCCCAGCATTCTGGGACCCCTTCAAGGTCTGCTTTTCACAGGCCTCGTCCTGATCTTCATGTTCTTCCGTCCAAGCGGTCTGATTACAGCACCCGACATATGGAAGGGCGACAACTCCGCCGATGTCGAAGGGAGGAAGCCACGTCATGTCCGCAGTGCTTGAAATCCGCAACCTCAACAAGAGCTTCGGCGGCATCCGGGTCGCTAATGACATCAATTTGAGTCTGCATGCCGGTCGGGTGCTCGGTCTCATCGGTCCTAACGGCGCCGGAAAGACATCGCTCTTCAATTTGATCTGCGGCGTCGTGAAACCTGATTCCGGTGACGTTCTCCTTAATGGCCAATCGCTCAAACGCCTGAAGACGTTTCAGCGCACGCGGCACGGATTGGCGCGCACCTGGCAGAACATCCGTCTCTTTCCGTCCCTGTCAGTGCTCGACAATGTCATTATCGGCTCTCACGACTACCCAGGTGCTCGCCTGACAAACGTTCTGTTTCGACCCGTATACGTGAAGATTGCATCCGAAAGGAATGCCGAAAAGGCGCGCGGCATCCTTGAGCGATGTGGGTTGGCGGACGCTGCCGACAAGACCGTTGGGGACTTGCCATATGGGCGGCAAAAGCTGGTTGGGGTCGCAAGGGCGCTGATGTGCGACGCCAAGTGCCTTCTCCTTGACGAGCCGATGGCAGGTGTCGAGGGT